>JBEVKO010000118.1:0-5581 GCA_040509705.1 Beijerinckiaceae bacterium | reverse complement strand
CGTCTTTCGGGTCCGGACGAGGTTTTCCTGTTGCTGGACCGGGATCGCTACGGTGTGATCGACCAGGTTATCGAGAGCTTCTCGACGATTCCGGCAGCAATCCACCTCGGTTCCGAGCGGATGCTTGATCGGTTCGTCGACGCCAAGGTGTCGAAAATCGGTGCGATCACGCTTCTGTCTCTGACGCGGCAGCCTCTCTCCGTTCCCGAAATCGCCGCCAAGCGCGCCTTCGACCTCGCAGCGTCGATCCTCGGCCTCATCCTGCTCTCGCCTCTCGTTCTCATCGTCGCGGCGCTGATCAAGTACGACAGCCCCGGTCCGGTCTTCTTTCTGCAGCGGCGTTACGGCTTCAATCAGAAGCAGTTCCGCATATTCAAGTTCCGGACAATGACGACGCTCGACGATGGGCCCGTGGTTGCGCAGGTCGCCGTCGGCGACCAGCGTATCACGCGCGTCGGCGCCTTCTTGCGGCGCTGGAATATCGACGAGCTTCCGCAATTGCTCAACGTCATACGCGGCGAGATGTCGCTTGTCGGTCCGCGTCCGCACGCGCTCGCGCATGATCATCTCTTCATGCAGCGCATCGCGCTGTACGCGCGCCGCCACAACGTCAAGCCAGGAATCACGGGTTGGGCGCAGGTCAACGGCTTCCGCGGTGAAACCTCGACCGACGACAAGATGCGCGGACGCGTCGAGCACGACTTTTCTTACATCGACCAATGGTCGATGCTGTTGGACCTGAAAATCATACTACTCACTATCTTTCAAGAAAGGCCTACCGAAACGCACGCTGACGCATTCGCAAGCAACCACGGAGAAGGACGATGACCGAGACCCACCCGATTTTCGTCGACTGGCAAGAGGAAAGCGCCGCGCTCTGGGGCCAGCAGCCCCAACGGCTTGCGCACAATCTGCATCAGTCCCCCTTGTTCAGCGTTGACGGCCTCGCGGAATTGATCGAGCGATATCCGCGAAAGCACTACAGCCTCGTTCACATGGGCGCGCAGGGCGATCGACGCCTGTGGCGCGAAGGTGACCTCGGCGCAACGTCCGGTCGCGCGGTGATCGACGCCATCGCAAATGGCCGCATGTGGCTGAACCTGAGAGACGTCAAGAACGTCGACAGAAAATATGCCGATCTCGTGAAGAGCGTGTTCGGCGAGCTTGCAGACCGGATGCCCGGCTTCGAAAGTTTCGACGAGGGTCTCGGCATCCTCATTTCATCGCCGAAAGCGCAGGTCTATTATCACATCGATCTACCGGGACAGGCCTTATGGCAGGTCGCGGGTCGCAAGAAAGTCTATCTCTATCCACCCGTGGCGCCCTTCCTGACGCCGGAGCAGCTCGAGACTGTCGCGCTGTTCGAGGTTGAAATCGACGTTCCCTATGCGGCCTGGTACGACGAGCACGCCCTCACTTTCGATCTTGAACCGGGCCAGATGCTGCATTGGCCGCTGAATGCGCCACACCGCGTCGAGAATCACGATTGCCTCAACATTTCGATGACCATGGAGTATTGGAGCAACGACATCCGTCGATCCCACATCATCAACATGGCCAACGGTCTTCTGCGGCGCCGATTCGGCGTGGCGCCGCGTTCGCGCAGCATTTCCGGACCGGCATACTGGGGCAAGGCGGCGTTTCAGGGCGCCATGCGCCGCGCCGGATGGGTCAAGCGCGCGCGTCGCGCCCGCCGCCCGATCGACTTCACGCTTGATCAGTCAAGGCCCGGCGCGATCGTCGATCTTGCCGCCGCCGGATAGGCGGCGGATTCGCGCAATGTCAGCAACGGACGCCACTAGCGGCTTTCTCGCGCCGCAGCGAAGACGCGCGCGCGCCCCTCGTTCTCGCGCCGCCGGGGCCTACGAAATCCAGATCGTTCGCGACCTCGATGGTGCATTGATGATAGCAGAGGAGTCGGAAGCGGTGGCGCCGACCCCTTTTCAGGCGAACGCCTGGCTTTTGGCATGGTTTCGCACCCATGCGGCGGCGGGGAGCGTTGTTGAACCGCTTTTCGCGGTCGCGCGATCAAGCGTCACTGGGGCGCTTGCGCTCATGCTGCCTCTCGTGCGGAGGCGGCGTGGCCGTCGCATCGTGATCGAAAGCGGCGGACGACGGCGTGACTGACTATAACGCGCCGATTCTTGGTCCCGCTGCGCCCCAGGACTCTCGCGGCGCGCGCGAACTTTGGCGCGCGCTTTGTCGTGCGCTCCCTCCCGCAGATATTCTGACCATCGGAAAGTCCCCGCGCGTACTGCGCGGGCGTCCCAATCCGCTCGCACTTCTGCGCGCAGCGACGCCGTCGCAACTCTCGGGCAACGTCATTGATATCGATGGACCGTTCGACGCCTTTACGCGCGGATTCGACCGCAAGATGCGCAAGGAGTTGGGGCGCGAGAAGCGGGTCTTCGAGGCGACGCCAGGCGCGCGATTTGAGATTATTGCTGACCGCGGCGAAGCCGAGCGCGTATTCGACAGGCTCGCCGAGATGCAGGCCGCGCGAATTCGCGGGCGCGGCCGCGTCTACCGCCTCGACGAGCCGGAAAAGGCCGAATTCTACCGCACGCTGCTGGCGGAGGGATTGAAAGATGGCAACGTCGCGCTCAGCGCCTTGCGCGTCGGAGACGAGGTTGTGGCGGCGCTCCTTGGCTGCATCAGCGGCGACCACTATGCCATGGTGCGTCTCGGGCAGGCTGGCGCTGCGTGGGGACATTTTTCGCCGGGACGTCTCATCATTCTCGAAACGATGCGGGCGTTGCGAAATAAGGGAACGCGACGCTTCGATTTCACGATCGGCGAGTATGACTACAAGCGGCGGCTTGGGGTTGTGACCGTTCCGCTCGTCGATGTTACCGTCGCCCTGTCGTGGCGCGGCGGCGCGCCCGTCGCAGCAGCACGCATCCGCGATCTCGCGAGACGTTCGGCGCTGCTCCGAAACTAGTCGCAAGATTGCGCGCGGCCGCGCGACGCTCGAGCTTTCCGCGATCCGGCGTCCCGTGCGTCACGCCACGACTGTAGATGCGGCGGCGCGCTAGAATGGATTCCATGTCGCGGCATCGGTGAACTTGAGATAGCCGACATTGAGGCCAAGTCGCGCGCCCACGCCCGAGCGAATCGGCACGACGACAATGTTGTCGTTGAAGAGCGCGGTCATGCCGAAGCCGCCGACGAAATAGGCAGATCCGTCGATCCCGCCAAATCGACGGAAGATCGCGTCGCGCGCCGGCAGATTGTAGACGAGCATCATGGTGCGCGCGCCGTCGCCGCCAAAATCGAAGCCGACGGTCGGGCCTTGCCAGTAAACCCGCCTGTCGCCTGCGTTGCGCGTGTAGAGCACGCCCTCGCCGAAGCGCAGGCCTCCAACAAACGCGCCCGAACCTTCCTGCCCGAGAATGTAGCCGTTCGGCTCGCCCCAGCGCCGCGTGGCTTCTTCGATCGTCAGCGCCAGCCCGCGAGACACATTGCCAAAGAAGCGGTGGCCGGACTGCACAAGCTCGCCGGCGGAATAACTTTCGTCAGGGCGCGCCTGTTGGGCGGCGGCGGACTCCGCCGTCAGCGCGAGCGCGAGGGCCGCCAGAATCCCGGCGAGCATCAATTTGAGGCGACGCATCGAATCCCTCCCGTCCCGGCGAAGAGTGCGAATCGTTTGTCGCCAAAAAACGTTACGAAAATGACGCGACAAAGGCTCGCCGAGCCAGAGAGCGCCCGTCAGGCTGCTGCGAAGCGCGCGGCTGCGGCGCAAAGCTCGGGATCCCCGGCCGCGATGAAGCCGGGATTGCGAAGATCGCCTCCCGCCGGATAGCGCAGCGCTTTTCCGGACGCATCCAGAGTCGCCCCTCCCGCCGCGGCGAGAATCGCCTGTCCCGCCGCCGTGTCCCAGACCATCGTCGGGGCGAGTCTTGGATAGAGGTCCGCGGCTCCTTCGGCGAGAAATGTGAACTTCAGAGCCGAGGACAGGGCGATTCGCTCGAATGCTTCGAGGCGGTCGAGCAATCGGGCGCTACCCTCGTCGCCGTGCCGGTCCGACACCAGCGCGATCGGCGATTTCCGCGCGGGTATCCGAGTGGCCAGGGGCGTGGGAGATGCGACGCCGCCATCCGCCCTCACATCGGCCCGCCAACATCGCGCGCCCTGAGCCCCGATAGATCCAGCATAGACCGCGCCGCGGGCCGGGGCGCCGATGATCCCGATTCGCGCCTCGCCATCTTTGACGATCGCCAGATTGACGCAGAAATCATCTCTCCCATCGATATACGCGCGGGTGCCATCCAGCGGATCGACGAGCGCCAGAATCGAAGCATCGGGCAGCCTGCCGTCGGCCGGGGCGCTCTCTTCGCCGATCACAATAAGTCCTGGAGCCAGCGCCGAGAGCGCCTTTGCGATAGCCGCTTCGCAGAACCGATCAGCGGCGGTCACGGGGCTTCCGTCCTCTTTAAGGACAAGCCCCTCGCGTCTCTCCCCCGAAAGCAGCGCGCGTCCGGCCCCGGCGACAATCTGCGCGAGGTCCTCCAACCGAATGAAATCGATTTCGTCCACAATCCTTCCCTGCTCCGCGCTTTGCCAGAGCGGACCCCCTTGGTTATCAGGTTTTGCGCCGGCGCGAATCATTCTCCCGGCGATTTGAAGTTTTTGACCGCGAGTCTGCGATGCCAGCCATATCCATGGAGCCCCTCGACCTTGCGGCGGTGCTCAGCAGCCGCATCTGTCATGACGTGATCAATCCGGTGGGCGCCATCCTCAACGGGCTGGAGATTCTCGCGGACGAGAAAGACGCCTCGATGCGCGATGACGCCCTCGACCTGATCGGCAAAAGCGCCAGATCGGCCAGCATCAAGCTGAGATTCGCCCGCATCGCCTACGGGGCGTCGGGCTCGGCCGGAGCTTCCCTCGACATGGGCGACGCGCAGGCGGCCGCCACCGACATGTTCAACGATGAGCGAACGACGCTTACGTGGAGCGTACCGCGGGTTCTCCTGCCGAAGAACAAGGTAAAGCTTCTGCTCAATCTCCTCGCCATCGCCGTCCAGGGAATCCCGCGCGGCGGCGCGCTTGAGGCCGCCGGCGAGATCGAGGGAGAGACCTGCCGCTACCGCATCACGGCGAAAGGCCCGTTGGCGCGCCTGCCGCCTCACGCCGCCGACCTGCTCGCCGGCCAATCGGAAAACGGCCTCGTCGACGCTGAAGGCGTGCGCGCCTACTACGCCGGCCTCGTCGCCAAGGCTGCCGGCATGACCGTGACCATGCAACTCGACGGCGATGCGGTGAGGATCGAGGCCGTCCCCGCCGCTTAATTGCCGCGCTTGGGAAATTCACCGGCAGCATCAACCAACCGTCAATCGTTCCCGTTCATGATCGCCCCCGGCGGCGTCGTGTCCGTCGAGTGTGCGCGTATGGACGATCTGTTGCGTGAATTTCTTGTCGAGACGGGAGAAAGTCTCGACAATTTCGACGTCCAGCTTGTCCGGTTCGAGCACGAGCCAGGCAATCTCGACGTTTTGCGATCGTTGTTTCGCCTGGTCCATACGATCAAGGGGACCTGCGGCTTTCTCGGCCTGCCCCGGCTTGAGGCCCTGTCTCACGC
>JBEVKO010000117.1:0-12501 GCA_040509705.1 Beijerinckiaceae bacterium | reverse complement strand
ACAATCCGCTCTATGATTTCGAACATGCGGTGGAGCGCGTCGCCGCGGCGCGCGAGGCCGTCGACAAGTCGGGATCCGGAGTCGTCCTGACGGCGCGGGCGGAATGCTTTTTGACTGGCCACCCCGATCCGCTGAAGGAAGCGTCGCGCCGCATCGAGGCCTACGCGAAAGCAGGAGCCGACGTTCTCTATGCGCCCGGACCGAAGACGCTCGATGACATGAAGGCGATCGTCGCCGCCGCCGGCGGCAAGCCGGTCAACATTCTCGTTCACGCCGACTTCGGCCTCAGCGTCGATGAGATCGCGTCCACCGGCGCGCGTCGCATCTCGATCGGCGGAGCGCTGGCGCGCGCCGCCTGGTCGGCCTTCATCGCTGCGACGGAAACCATTGCCGAGGAAGGCCGCTTTTCGGGCTTCGCTGGCAACAGCAAGAGCGCGCCGCTGACGCAGTTCCTGCGCGATGATCTTCGCGAGCGGAGCAGGCGTTGACGCGCGATCTGACGGGGTGGACCGCGCGGCCGAAGCCCGAGAGGGTCCTGATCGAAGGTCAGTATGTGCGGCTCGAACCGCTCGACCCGGTCGCGCATGGCGATGATCTCTATGAGGCCTCGGCCGCGCCGGGCGCCGGGGAGCGCTTTCGATATCTGTTCGAAGAGCCGCCCTCGTCGCGCCGCGACTTTCAGGCGTGGCTCGACAAGAGCGCCGCCGGCGCCGACCCGATGTTCTGGGCCGTGGTGGACAGATCGACCGGCAAGACCGGCGGTCGACAGGCGCTGATGCGCATCGATCCGGGCCATGGCGTGATCGAGATCGGCTCGATCCTGTGGGGGCCCGGCGTCGCGCGCACGCGGCTCGCGACCGAAGCTCTCTACCTGTTCGCGCGCCACGCGTTCGATGAACTCGGCTATCGCCGCTTCGAATGGAAATGCAACAACGACAACGAGCCGTCGAAGCGCGCCGCGCTGCGCTTCGGCTACAGTTACGAAGGCCTGTTCCGCCAGCACATGGTCGTCAAGGAGCGCAACCGCGACACGGCGTGGTTCTCGATGATCGACCGGGAGTGGCCCGTGCTGCGCGCCGCCTACCAGCGCTGGCTTTCGCCCGAGAATTTCGACGGGCAGGGATGGCAGAAGATCAGCCTGCCGAACGCCATCGCAGAGATGCGGGCGGCCGGGCTCGCCTCGCTGCGCCGCGCAACGCCCGCGGACCGGCCTGAGGTTGAAACGCTGCAGCGCGCCGCCTACGCCAGGAACGCGACGGTGCTTGGAGTGACGCCGCTGCCGCTCTGCGCCGACTATGGCGCGATCATGCACGAATGCGAGGTCTGGGTGGCCGAGGATTCAGCCGGCCCGACCGGCGCCCTCATCCTTAAGCTCAACGTCGATCACCTTGAGCTGTGGAGCATCAGCGTCGCGCCGCGAGCGCAGGGCAAGGGGCTCGGCGCCCGTCTTCTCGCGGCGGCGGAGAAGCGCGCCAGGGACCTCGGCTATCGCACCGTGCGGCTGTTGACGGGCGAAAAGCTGGTCGACAACGTGGCGTGGTACAAGCGCAGCGGCTATTCTGTCGACCGGGTCGAGCAGATGCCGGACCGACGGGCGGTCCATTTCTCGAAATGGGTGGGATGAGGAAGCAATGCCTGGACGTCTGAGGGGAAAGGTCGCGCTGGTGACGGCCGCCGGGGCGGGCATTGGACGCGCCATCGCCGAAGCCTTCGTGCGCGAAAGCGCCACGGTCTACGCGACGGATATCGACAAGAAGAAGCTCGAGGGCATTCCGAAGGCGAAGAAGCATGTGCTCGACGTGCGCTCCACCGAAGCCGTCGAAGCCTTCGCCAAAGTCACGGGACCGATCGACATTCTCGTCAACTGCGCAGGCTACGTGCATCACAACACGGTGCTGACCTGCACGGACGAGGAGTGGGACTTCGCCTTCGATCTCAACGTGCAGTCGATGCACCGCACCATCAGGGCCTATCTTCCCGGCATGCTGAAGCAGCGCGCCGGCGCCATCGTCAACATCGCTTCAGGCGCATCCTCGGTGCGCGGCCTTCCCAACCGCTACATCTACGGGACGACGAAGGCGGCGGTGATCGGTCTCACCAAATCGGTTGCGGCCGACTTCATCCGCGACGGCATTCGCGTCAATGCGATCTGCCCCGGCACGATCCAGTCTCCCTCGCTCGACGATCGCATCGCGACGTTGGCGAAGACATCGGGCAAGTCGGTGAAGGAGGTCCGCCAGGCGTTCATCGACCGACAGCCCATGGCGCGGCTCGGCACCGCCGAGGAAATCGCGATGCTCGCGGTCTATCTTGCTTCCGACGAGGCGAGCTACACGACCGGACATATTCACCTCGCCGACGGCGGCTTCGCATTGTGATGCGCGCCTCGGCTTTCCTCAACGACATTCCCTGCCGCCACTGAGTTCTCTCATGCACATTCTCATTCTTGGCGCGGCCGGCATGGTCGGCCGCAAGCTCCTCGAACGGCTGACGAAGGACGGCAAGCTCGGCCGCAAGCCGATCATGAAGGCGACGCTGCACGATGTGGTGAAGCCCGCGGCGCCCAAGGACGCGCCGTTTCCCTGCGTATCGCGCACGTCCGATTTCTCCAAGCCGGGTTCCGCCGCGAAACTGCTCGCGGAGAAGCCCGACGTCATCTTCCATCTCGCCGCCATCGTGTCGGGCGAAGCGGAGGCCGACTTCGACAAGGGCTACCGCATCAATCTCGACGGCACATATCGTCTGTTCGAGGCGATCCGCGCGGTCGGCGAAGACTATCATCCAAAAATCGTGTTCACGTCGTCGATCGCCGTGTTCGGCGCGCCGTTTCCCGCGGCCATCGACGACGAATTCTTCACGACGCCCCTTACCTCGTACGGGTCGCAGAAGGCGATCGGCGAATTGCTGCTCGCTGACTACACGCGCAAGGGAATCTTCGACGGCGTCGGCATCCGTCTGCCGACCATCTGCGTCCGGCCGGGCAAGCCCAACAAGGCCGCCTCAGGCTTTTTCTCCAATATCATTCGTGAGCCGCTGGCGGGGCAGGAAGCGGTGTTGCCGGTCTCCGAGGACGTGATGCACTGGCATGCGTCGCCGCGCTCGGCGGTCGGATTCCTGGTTCACGCTGCGACGATGGATTCAAAGCGCATCGGTCCGCGCCGCAACCTCACCATGCCCGGCCTCGCCTGCACGGTCGGCGAACAGATCGAGGCGCTGCGCAAGGTCGCCGGCGACAAGGTCGTCGGGCGCATCAAGAAGAAGCCGGACAAGACCATTCAAGGCATCGTCGCCGGCTGGCCGCGCAAGTTCGACGCGCGTCGCGCCAGCGATCTCGGCTTCAAGGCCGAAACGAGCTTTGAGGACATCATCCGCGTGCATGTGGCGGACGAACTCGGCGGCAAGATCGCATAGCGCCAGGATTGCATAACCCATTGAGCGAGGGGTTCGTCCCTCATCCGTCTGTCGCTTCCCGCGCCATCCCTTCTCCCCGTTGTCACGGGGAGAAGGAGCGTCGCACGCTACTCCCGTACGCCATCCACGTCGGGGGTTCGCCAGGCGAGCCGCTGGCCGGCGTCGACAAAGAGAATCTGGCCGGTCACGCTTCGCGCCGTCGACAAGTAGATCACGGCGTCGGCGATATCGTCCGGAGCGACCGCAGCTTCCAGCATCGCGCCCGCGACCTGCTTTGCAAAGTCCTCCGGCTGCTGGCGCACGTTGGAGAGGGTCGGTCCGGGCGCTATGGCGTTGACGCGAATGCGCGGCGCGAGAGATTGCGCCATGACATGAGTCGCATCGCGCAGCGCCGATTTCGTCAGTCCGTAGCTGAAATAGTGCGGCGTCGGCTTCGCCACGCGCTGATCGAGAATATTGACGATCGAGCTTGAAGCGCCGGCGGGCGAGTCAGCCGCCATATCGCGCGCCAGCAGGAGCGGCGCGCGCAGGTTGACGGCGACATGCGCATCGAAACTCCGTGCAGAGATGGTTTGCGCCTCATCCGGTTCGAAGATCGACGCGTTGTTGACGAGCAACGAAACGGGTCCGAGCGCGCCAACGGTCTCGCGCATCAGGCGATGGCAGGCTTCAGCGTCGGCGAGGTCGGCGGAAAGCAAAACGCCCGCACCGCCCAGCGCCTCAACCTCGCGCAGGACGCTCGCCGCTTCATCGTCCGAATGAAGGCAATGAATCGCGATCGCATAGCCTTCGCGCGCCAGCCTGAGCGCAATTGCGCGACCGATGCGCCGCGCTGCGCCGGTGACGAGCGCGGCCGGGCGATGATGCGACGCGGCGCTCATCGATCAGGTCTTGACCCGCGTCTCTTCGAACGCCGGAACTTTCGCCGCGAAAGCGTCGAGCCATTTCACCAGCCTCGGATGATCCGCTCGCCATTTTCCGCCAAAGCGGAGATCGAGATAGCCGAGCCCGCAGGCGACGCCGATGGCGCCGGCGTCGGGCGTGTCGGCGATGGCGGGCGGCGACGCTTCCAGCACGGCAAGCGCGCGCTCCACCTTTCCGACCTGCATCGCGAGCCATTTCGGCTCATGCTTGTCGGCGTCGCGATAGCGCCCCTCATAGACTTGCAGCAGGGCGGCCTCCATCAGGCCGTTGGCGAGCGCCAGCGTGACCAGCACGTCGAAGCGCGCATCGCCCGATTTCGTAATGATTTTTCCGCCGCCGGCCAACCCATCCAGATAGTCAAGGATGACGCGCGAATCGAAAATGACCTTGCCGTTTTCGAGAATGAGCGCGGGAATCTTGCCCAAGGGATTCTGGCTGCGCAGCGAATCGTTCGGATCATTCGTGTCCGCCTGCACGATCTCGATCTTGTCCTTCAGCCCGAGGACGGCGATCGCAAGCTTGACCGTGCGGCCGAAAGGCGATGGCGGTGAGGAGCGAAGGATCATCATGTCTTGGTTCCCTTGGACTTGCGCGGCGCCCTTCCCGAGGCGTCCGTTGCGATGGCAGATGGCATGGGCGAGCGCTCTGGCGCAAGCCATTCGCAGCGCCAGCGCGCGACGCCGCGCGCCATCACGCGCGCGAGCTCGGGCAGAAGCACGCTCAGCTCATCGGCGAGCATGTAGGGCGCGTTGAGGATCAGCATTCCGCATCCGGCAAGCCCTCGCGCTTGCGGCTCGTCGACGAAGAGTTCGGCGCGCAGCGCCTTCTCGACGCCAGCATCGCGCATGGCGCGCATCGCCCGCTCGACGATGTCCGGATCTTTCGACGGATGCCAAAGCGCGTAGATTCCGGTCGGCCATTTGCGCTGTGCGGCGGGAAGCGCGCGCGCAATGATCGCGAACTCATCCGCTGCTTCGAACGCCGGATCGATCAGCGCAAGCCCACGTTTTTCCGACGGCGGAATGACGGCGTTGAGCGTCATCCATGCGTCCTGGCGAAGAATCTTCATCCGACGATCGCGGCCGATGGCGCCGCGCAACGCATCGGCCGTGTCGCCATGCGCTTCCGAAAGAATGAGTCGATCCTGCGCGCGAATGAGTCGGCGCGCGATTTCGGGCGAGCCGGGATAGATGTCGGCGCCATGGTCGTGGCGAACCTCAGCGATCACGGCGCGATAAGGCGCCGCGAGCGCTTCGGCCGCATCGCTCATGCGTGCGCCGTCCAGCCGCGCGACGCCGTCGCGCCATTCGCCGGAACGCTGCGCTTCGTCGCTGGAGAGATCGTAGAGTCCGGCGCCGGCATGCGTGTCGATGACCCTGAACGGCGTCTCCTTGCGCTTCAGGGCGAGCAGGATGCGCGTCAGCGCGATATGCTTGAAGACGTCCGCGAAATTTCCGGCGTGAAAGGCGTGGCGATAGTTCACCTCGCGCCCGCTTTCAACGCGGCGCCGGAACGCTGACCTCGAACGCGCGGCAATCGCGCCGCCCGACCTCCGGACAGGTCTGGAAGCCCTTCAGATTGCGGTCGAGGCAGATGCGCACCTCCTGCAGCACGCCGCGGCTGCAGGCGACGCCGATCATGTCGGCGCGAAGGCCGGGATTGGCGGCGACGAACGCCCGCTCGATCTCGACCGGACTGACGCGCTCGCTTCGGACATGGTCGCGAAATCGCGCCGGCACGGCGATCATGGCTTTCGCCTCGCGCGCAGCGAGAAAATAGTCCTGCGGCGAAAGCCCGGAGCAAGTTCCATGCTTGCGCCACTGATGCCGGGCCAGCCCTTCATCTGGAAACACGCCGCGCGCCGCATCGAGCGCGATGCGCGTGGGTTGGCGGTCGAATCCACAGTCCGTCGGGAAGCCGCGCTCGAACTGCGGCCAGAGCCCATGCAGCACAAAGCCTGCGCCCGATCCCGCGTCACACTGGGCGCGGCCCTTCCGGTCGCCCTCGATTTCGCAGAAGCCCGGCGACCACGAGAGCGCCAGCACGTAGAAATCGAAGTCGCCCGGCCGGCCGCCGCGCTGCGCAAGCGCCGGCGCTGCGGCGATGAGCGCAGCGAGAATGGCGAAGATGAACCGCATCTGCGGGGGTGCGCGCCTTATGGGCGCACCATCTGGCAATCGGGCGCGTAGTAGTAGAGGCGGTCGAGGCCCGAGACGCACCATTCGACGCCGTACGACATGCCGATGATTCCGCCGTTCTCGATCACATTGTAATCGATGCGGCGATAGACCCCGTCGGATAGAAGCGCGCGCGCCTGACAGTAAATCCGTGGGATGTAGTCGACCCCCCATGGACGCCAGCCGATAGACCGGATTTTGTCGACGCCGACGATGGTCAGCGACGAAGCCCAGTAGTTCGCCTCCACGCGCGCGAAGCGCCCCTGGATCTTGTAGACCACCCCCGGGTCGTTGCAGCCCGGAAGGGCGGCCCGCCAGGGCAGGGTGCGCTGTTCGGCCGGGACCAGGGTGCGCGCTGTCGCGACGCTCAGTCCCGACAGGCTGAGGGCCGCAATGAGCGCGGCGGCGGCTCCCACGAATCGACGCATTGCCAACATCTCCTCGAGGCCGGACACTGATCGCCGCCGGCGAACCGGTCAAGGGAACCCTGCGCCCGGCGGTCGGAGTCCGCAGCCGAAGAGTGCGACAGAGGGGTGATCATGGGCAAGGCGATTCTGTGCAAATTCTACGGTCCGCCAGAATCCCTGGTCGTCGAGGACGTCCCGGACGCTGAGCCGGGACCGGGAGAAGTGCGCGTGCGGGTCGCGGCCACGGCGCTCAATTTCTTCGACACGCTGATCATCCAGGGCAAATATCAGACGAAGCCCGCCTTTCCCTTTTCGCCCGGCGCCGAGTTCGCGGGCGCGATCGACGCGGTGGGCGAAGGCGTTGCGAACGTCTCGGTCGGGCAGCGGGTCGCGGGATTCGTCGGCCATGGCGCGTGCCGCGAAATGCTGATCGCGCCGGCCGCGCGCGTCGTCCCGATCCCTGACGGGCTTCCGGAGGAATCCGCCGCCGGGCTCTTCGTCACCTACGGCACCAGCATGCATGCGCTCCGACAGCGCGGCGAACTGGAGGAAGGCGAGACGCTGGCCGTGCTCGGCGCTGCGGGGGGAACGGGCCTGTCCGCGGTCGAGATCGGCAAACTGATGGGCGCCCGCGTCATCGCCTGCGCGTCTTCCGGCGACAAGCTGGCGCTGGCGCGCGCGCATGGCGCGGACGAATGCATCAACTACACCGATGAAGATCTTGGCGCCCGCCTCAAGGCGCTCACCCGGGGCAAGGGCGTCGACGTGCTCTATGATCCGGTGGGCGACCGGTTCGCCGAGCCCGCCGTGCGCGCGATGGCGTGGCGCGGCCGCTATCTCATCATCGGCTTCGCCGGCGGCGAGATTCCGAAAATCCCGCTCAATCTGCCGCTGCTCAAGGGGTGTGATCTGCGCGGCGTGTTCTGGGGCGCGTTCACCGAGCGCGAGCCCGAAGAGAGCCGCAGCAACCTGACGCAGCTCCTCGCCTGGTGCGGCGAAGGAAAGCTGCGCGCCCATGTCGGCGAGGTTTATCCGCCCGAGCGCATCGCCGAAGCTCTCAACGCGCTCGCCCGTCGCGAGGCGAAGGGCAAGCTGGTGGTGAAATTCTGAACGCCACGGCGCCATCGCAGCCGGCGTCAGATCAGATTACTTGGACGGAGCGGGATTTGCGCGAAAAACCGGTTTCCACTTTTTCGCATCCCGCTCTGGTCGATCGCGACGCCTTCATCGTCGCGCATACGCGTCTGCTTCCAGTTCCGCACGCGCCGGCGATCGTTCTCCATCTCGCAGATGAGGCGACGGAGCTCTGGACGAAGACCGAGGAAGAGCTTGGCGAGCTGGGCTTGCCGCCGCCCTTCTGGGCCTTCGCCTGGGCCGGCGGTCAGGCGCTCGCGCGCTACATCCTCGATCATCCCGAGATCGTTCGCGGCAAGCATGTGCTCGATGTTGCGTCGGGCTCCGGCCTTGTCGCCATCGCCGCCGCAATGGCCGGCGCTCGCCGCGTCGAGGCGAACGAAATCGACGCATTCGCGCTGGCGGCCATTCCGCTCAACGCGTCGGCCAACGGCGTTGTGGTCGAAGTTCTCACCGGCGACCTCATCGGCGCGCCGACGGACGCCGACGTCGTCGTCGCCGGCGACGTGTTCTATGACCGCGATCTCGCGTTGCGCATGATGGACTGGCTGTCGATGCTCGCGCGAAACGGCGCGCTGGCGCTTGTGGGCGATCCCGGCAGAACCTACCTGCCGCAGGATCGGCTCGACTGCGTCGCGACTTACGAGGTTCCGGTCACCCGCGCTCTCGAAGATGCGGAGGTCAAGCGGAGCTCGGTGTGGCGCGCTCCGGGTTAGGCGAGGCTCGCTCACGGGCGCGTCTCCTCGTTGCAAGAGCTGCGACCTCGCGCGGGATGTGCTCAGGGTCCGGAACTGCTAAGAAAGCGCATGGATCGCGACCACCACCATGAGCATGACCATGGGTCGCACTGCGCCCATGCGGACGATCACGCGCGCCGCGCCCCTGAGGCGATGGCCGAGGTCGAGCGCCGCTGCAAGGAGCGGGGTCTGCGGCTCACGCCCATCCGGCGCGCCGTCCTCGAAGCCCTTTACGGCACGCACCGGCCCGTCGGCGCCTACGACATCATCGAATTGATCGGCTCGCGCGGCGGCCCGCGCCATCTGGCGCCTATCACCGTTTATCGGGCGCTCGAATTCCTGCTTGCCGAAGGGTTCGCCCACAAGCTCGCCAGCCGCAATGCGTTCCTCGCTTGCCCGCACTTCCACGGCCCCGGCGACATGGTGGTGTTCCTCATCTGCGAACGCTGCGGCGGCGTCGACGAGGCCGCGAGCCCCGAACTGGCCGTGAGCCTCAATCGCCTGATTGGCCGCGAGGGCTTCAAGGTCGAGACCCGCGTGCTCGAACTGACGGGAGAATGCTCCCATTGCCGGAACCCGGCCGACGCCGCGCCTGCGCTGTCTTGATTCCTCAGCATTCATCAGCCACTCAACTCGCCCATGAACGCCCCGCTCGATCCCGTCATCGCGCCGACCCACGTCGGACCTGAGACGCGCCATCGCACAACGCAGGTGATGGTCGGCCACGTGGCGATCGGAGGAGATGCGCCGGTCGTCGTGCAGTCGATGACCAACACCGACACGGCGGATGTCGAGTCGACGGCGCGCCAGGTCGCGGCGCTGGCGCGCGCCGGCTCCGAGATCGTGCGCATCACGGTCGACCGCAAGGAAGCCGCGGCGGCCGTGCCGCACATTCGCGACCGTCTGGAGCAGATGGGCGTCGATGCGCCGCTCGTCGGAGATTTCCACTACATCGGCCATACGCTGCTCAAGGAGAATCCGGCTTGCGCCGAGGCGCTGGCGAAGTATCGCATCAATCCGGGAAATGTCGGCTTCGGCGAGAAGCGTGACCGCCAGTTCAGCGAAATCATCGAGATCGCGGCGAAGAACGACAAGCCGGTGCGCATTGGCGCCAACTGGGGCTCTCTCGATCAGGACCTGCTGACGCAGTTGATGGACATCAACGCAAAGTCGCCGAGCCCGGCGACGGCGCGGGCCGTGACGCGCGAAGCGATGGTGCGCTCGGCGCTCGTGTCGGCGCAGCGCGCCGAAGAACTCGGGCTGCCGCGAGATCGCATCATTCTCTCGGCGAAGGTCTCCACGGTGCAGGACCTCATCGCGATCTATCGCGATATCGCGCGCCGCGCCGACTATTGCCTCCATCTTGGCCTGACCGAAGCCGGCATGGGGTCGAAGGGCGTCGTCGCCTCATCGGCCGCGATGGGCATCCTTTTGCAGGAGGGGATCGGCGACACGATCCGCGTCTCGCTGACGCCTGAGCCCGGCGGGGACCGCGCTCTCGAGGTGAAGGTCGCCCAGGAGCTTCTCCAGACCATGGGCTTTCGCACGTTCGTGCCGCTCGTCGCCGCCTGCCCGGGCTGCGGCCGCACGACCTCGAGCGTGTACCAGGAACTCGCCTCCGACATCCAGACCTGGATCAACGCGTCCATGCCGGGATGGAAGACCAGCTATCCCGGAGTCGAGGGCCTCAACGTCGCGGTCATGGGCTGCATCGTGAACGGACCGGGGGAGTCCAAGCACGCCGATATTGGAATTTCGCTCCCAGGGACGGGCGAGACGCCTGTTGCGCCGGTATTTGTGGATGGAAAGAAGGCCGCCACGCTGCGCGGCGCCACAATCGCGGCGGACTTCAAGAAGATGGTCGCGGACTACATCGACCGTCGTTACGGAACGAGGGCCTCGGGAACCTGACCCCCGCTATGCGCGCTTGAAAAGGCGAGGATTTCGCCCCATCGAGCGACGTGTTAGGGACGTGCCTTCGCACTGCAATAATGGGCCGCCGGAGAGACACCCCTCATGGGGCAGAGTGACGCCGCCTCCACCGCGCCCATACCGGACGCCCATGCGCCGAACTTGAAGTCGGCCGCAGGCCCGCACGCTCCTCACGCACCTGGCGGACATGCTAGCGTTGCTACCCTCGCCTTGGGCGCACTCGGCGTCGTCTACGGCGATATCGGCACCAGCCCCCTCTATGCGCTGAGGGAATCGATCGTCGCGGCGGGCGGCGCGTCTGGCGTCGCAGTGGCCCCTGACATTGTCATCGGCGTGCTGTCGCTGATCCTCTGGTCGCTCATGCTCATTGTGACGATCAAATACGTGCTGATCGTCATGCATGCCGACAACAACGGCGAAGGCGGCACCTTGACCCTGGTGGCGCTGGTCCAGCGCGCGGCGGGACGTAAGATGATCGTTCTGTTTCTGGGAATGGCAGGTGCGGCGTTGTTCTTTGGCGACGCGGTGATCACGCCGGCCATCTCCGTCCTTTCCGCGGTTGAAGGCCTGAAGCTCGTCACGCCGTTTTTTGAAAGCAATCCGAACTACGTGATCTGGATTGCGGTAGTGATCCTGCTCGGGCTCTTCGCGGTGCAAAGCCGCGGCACCGCAATGGTGGCGCAGTTCTTTGGTCCCATCACGCTGCTCTGGTTTATAACCATGGCGGGCCTTGGACTGCTGCATATCGCCGACGACATGCGGGTGCTGGCTGCAATCAATCCTTGGAACTGCATCCGCTTCTTCATCGATCATCCCGGCGTGTCGCTCGCAGTGCTTGGTTCCGTCTGTCTCGCCGTCACGGGAGCCGAAGCGCTCTATGCGGACATGGGCCATTTCGGCCGCAAGCCGATCCAGGGCGCCTGGCTGTTCGTCGTCCTGCCGGCCCTGGCGCTCAATTATCTCGGCCAGGGAGCGCTGATCCTTTCCGATCCGTCGGCGTCCGAGAATCCTTTCTTCAGGCTTGCGCCCAGTTGGTTCCTCCTTCCGCTTGTGATCCTTGCGACGGCGGCGACCATCATTGCGAGTCAGGCCGTCATTACCGGCGCCTTCTCCCTGACGCGCCAGGCGATCCAGCTCGGCATCCTGCCGCGGCTGGAAATCCGCCATACGTCGGAAACGCAACACGGGCAGATCTATATCCCGCGCATCAATTCCATCCTGCGCATCGTCGTTATCGTGCTCGTGCTTTCCTTCCAGACATCCTCGGCTCTGGCCCACGCCTACGGAATCGCCGTTTTCGGCACCATGGCGCTGACCAGCCTGCTGGCCACCGTCGTGATCTGGAAAGTCTGGAACTGGAAGGCCTGGGCCGCAGCGCTCATGATGGCCCCGTTCCTCTTTATTGAATCCGCGTTCCTGACCGCCAACCTCCTGAAGGTGCTGCAGGGCGGCTTCGTCCCTATCCTGCTCGCCGTTGCGCTGGTCTTCCTGATGGCGACCTGGGTGAAGGGCAACCGCATCCTCTTCGCCAAGACCCGCAAGGCCGACGTCCCGTTCGTCGATCTCGTCAACATGCTGAGCAAGAGCCCGCCGCACAAGGTTTCGGGCACAGCGGTCTTCCTCACCAGCGACCCCGAGACTGCGCCGACCGCGATGTTGCACAATCTCAAGCACAACAAGGTGCTGCACGAGAAGAACGTGGTGCTGACGGTGAAATCCGCCGATACGCCGCGCGTGCCGGAATCAGAGCGCGTCTTGATCGAGCCGATCAGCGAAGGT
>JBEVKO010000116.1:0-8378 GCA_040509705.1 Beijerinckiaceae bacterium | reverse complement strand
CTCGCCCAGATTCCCGGCTCTGCGAAGAACTGATCGTGCTGCGAGGCCATGAGCACCGCGATCCAGGCGCCGCTCGGTCGATGCTTCACCACCGCGCCGACCGGCGTGACAAACGGTGCAACCGGTTCGCAGGTCTGCGACGGCTGCGCCGTCCCCGCGTAAACGTCGCCGGCATGAGCGGCGAAGTCCTTGCCATTGAAGGCGCGCCAGCTCTGCGCGTCGCCCGGGGTCTTGGTGCGAAACAGGCAGGCGCCGTGCTTCTGGCCGCTCCAGCCCGTCGTCGCGGCGAACATGTATTTCCATGCGCCGTCCGAAAAGATGTTGGACGGATTGAAGAAACCGCGGTGGCGGCCCTGTCCCGTCTCCTGCCGGAAGGGGTACCCGGCGACGACGGCCGATCCGCTCGGCCGCGCAAAGCTTCGCCCCCCGTCGGCCGAGCGCGCGACGAGAATGCTGTTGGTCCAGCACTGCATCATTGTACTGAAGCTGCAGCACCCCTTGTGTTCGTTTGGCGTGGTATTCGTGATGAACGAGCGCGACGACGTTCGCTCCATCCTCGGTCCATGTCGCGGTGATCCAGGAATAATCGTCGAGTAGCGCCGGATCCGCCTTGTGACCCGATGCGAGCACGACGGCGCAGTCGAGCTTCATCCGGTCGAGCGACTCTCCCCGCAGCGCGCGGTTGACGTTTGCATGCCGAACATTGCGATCCTGCCGTCCTTGTCACGGAAGGCGCGGGCCGGAGCGTCGGGAACGTCATGGCCGTCGCAGGCGTCGGTCTTGGGGTTGAACAGGATTTCTCGCGGGCCGACAGGCGTCATCGCGACGATGGGCGCGCCCTCCTGGCGCGGCTGCGGCTGTGCATCGGCGGAAATGTCGGGACGGGCCAGCAAGAAGGGCAAGACATGCAAGCGAGCAAAGTCTTAAACGGAATGACGACGAATCCATTCCTCAAGGATAGCCGTTGGCGGCGCCGTCAACCACCGGCGTGGCAGGGCGGGGTGAACGCGACGTTGCACCTGGACGATTGCGCGCCGGCGGCAATCGCTTCATCATCCCTGATCGAGGAACGACCCGAATTCGCCGCTCCGGCGCGGAGCGCCAGGGAGAGGGGATTGACCAGCCAGCCGCGCGACGCTCCGCAATTCTTCCTGACCGCGCCGTCGCCCTGTCCCTATCTGCTGGGACAGGAGGAGCGGAAAGTCTTTACGCATCTCGTCGGCGGGCGCGCCGCCGAGCTGAATGAGGCTTTGACCCATGGCGGCTTCCGCCGGTCGCAGACCATCGCCTACCGTCCAGCCTGCGAGCGATGCCGCGCCTGCGTCTCGGTTCGCGTCTGCGTCGATGAATTCCGCCCGGGCCGATCCCTGCGCCGCATCATCGATCGCAACCGCGACCTGATCGGCTGGGAGCGCGACAACCGGCCAAGCTCGGAGCAATATTCGCTGTTCCGCTCCTATCTCGACGCCCGACACAGCCAGGGCGGCATGGCCGACATGACCGTGCTCGACTATGCGATGATGGTCGAGGACAGCCACGTCGATACGCGCCTCACCGAATATCGCACTCGCGGCCCTGACAGCTTCATCTCCGGCCGCGGCGTGGGACCGCTGCGGGCCGTCGCGCTCACCGACGCGCTGTCAGACGGGCTGTCGATGGTCTATGCGTTTTATGATCCGGAAATGAGCGCCCGCTCGCTCGGAACCTGGATGATCCTCGATCACATCGACCGCGCCCGTGCGAAAGGATTGCCCTACCTCTATCTCGGCTACTGGGTCGAAGGCTCAAGAAAAATGGCCTACAAGGCGCGCTTCCTGCCGCAGGAGCGATTGCTCGCAGCGGGCTGGGAGCGCGTGGATCCGGCCTGACTTGCGCAGAGCCGGAAAGCTACTGCCGCCTCGCCAATGGTTATTGAGAACCGCGCCAGCTGCGCCACGAATTGGATCATCCCCATGCCACTCCATATCGGCGTCGTCGGCTGTTCGGCGGAAGGAGCGGCGCTCTGCTACCGCACGATCTGCATCGAGGGCGCCGCCTGGCTTGGACCTCATGCGCATCCCGAAATCTCGATCCACACGCCGTCGTTGTCTGATTATTTGCACCTGCTCGATCGCGACGACATTGAGGGCGTCGGTGGTCTGATGCTTGCGTCGGCGGCGAAATTGGCCAAGGCGGGCGCCGATTTTCTGATCTGCCCCGACAACACGATCCATCAGGCCTTCGACTATGTCGCGCCCCGCTCGCCGCTGCCCTGGCTGCACATCGCCGAGGCGGTCGCGACGGAGGCGAAATCGCGCGGCTTCGCGCGTCTCGCGATCACCGGAACGCGCTGGCTGACCGACAGCGAGGTCTATCCGCAGAAGCTTGCGGCGCAAGCACTGAATTATGCTCGCCCAACCGTCGCCGAGCGCGACCAAATCCAGCGCATCATCATGGATGAATTGGTGCGCGGCGTTGTCACACATGAGGCGGAGGCGACGTTCCAGCGCATCATCGCGCGCCTGAAGGATGAAGGCTGCGACTCGGTCGTGCTGGGTTGCACCGAGATTCCGCTGATCATGAATGACGCGAACTCGCCGCTGCCGACGCTCGACTCAACCCGTCTGCTGGCGCGCGCGGCGCTTCGCTACGCTATCGAAGCTCGGAAACCATCGCCATGAACAGTCTCGAGTGCCCGCATGGCGGCTCGCTGCTGCTCGGCGCCTTTCCCGGCCTTGACGCATACGGCGCTGACCCGCGCGCGAATGTCGTGCGCGGCTTGAAGGCGTTCCGCGACGCCGGAGCATCCATGCTGATCACTCTTGTGGAAAATCAATCGCTCGCGCGCCACGGTTTGGAGGACTACGGGGATCTGGTGCGCGATGCGCATCTCGTCTGGCTGCATCTGCCGATCGCCGATTTCGGCGTTCCCGCCGAGGCGTTTCTCATGCGATGGCGCGAGCGGGGCGGCGAGGTGCATGACCGCCTGGACAAGGGCGAGACCATCGGCATCCACTGCCGCGCAGGGATCGGGCGCACAGGGACTGTGGCCGCGATGATTCTCGTGGAGCGCGGACTGAAGCCGGCGGAAGCGATCGCGCGCGTGCGCAACGCGCGTCCCGGCGCCGTCGAAACGCAGGCGCAGCAGTCGTTCGTCTACGACGTGCCGACGGCGCCGAAGCGCTGACTACGCCGCTTCCGCGAGCAGCGCATCAACGTCGAGGCGTCGCGTCATCATCTGAAGATTTCCGTCCTTGTCGAGGGGCCACTGCTCGCGCGGCAGATCCCAGTAAAGCTCGACGCCGTTCTGATCCGGATCGCGCAAATAGAGCGCATGGCTGACCCCATGGTCGCTCGCGCCATCGAGCGGAACGCCGGCCTTGATCAGGCGCCGGAGCGCGTCGGCCAGCGCGGCGCGCGTCGGGTAGAGGATCGCCGTGTGATAGAGGCCGGTAGAGCCGGGAGGCGGCGGCGAGCCGTCCTTGCTCTCCCAGGTGTTGAGCCCGAGATGATGGTGATAGCCGCCGGCCGACAGGAACGCCGCCTGCGCTCCATAGCGCTGCATGATCTGGAAGCCGAGCACATCGCGATAAAACGCGATCGCGCGATCGAGATCGGCGACTTTCAGATGAACATGCCCGATGCGCGTCTGGGGATGGATGGGCGCGGTCGTGCTGGAAGAGTCTTTTTCGAGGGTCGCGGCCATGGCGGGCTCCTTGGTCCATCGCGCCTGTTGCATCGCCATGTGCGCTTTCTTTCGCCGCTTCGCCAGTGGCCGGACTGCAAGAGCGATCTTGCGCAGGCGCGACCGGCCCGAGACGCCTTGCGGACGCCCGAGTGCTGTGATGGCGCAGAGCAGACCTCTCGAAGCGGCATGGCGAAGACTGGCAGGCGACGATAGCTTCGATACAAACCCGCCATCAGCACGCGGCGCGCCACAGGAGCAGTCGATGATGAAAACGCCTGGTTTGCTTTCGATCTGGGTCGCCGCGTCCATAATGACGGCCCACGCGCAGTCCGTCCCGGTCACCGCCGACAATTTCGTCCGCGCGGAATCTGATCTCTATTTCGGCGGGGTGGTCAAGGACGGCGGATTCGGCAAGTTCCATCACTTTCGCGAACCGACGCCCATCGACAAGCAGACGGTCATCCGCATGAACCGCGATACGCTCTATTCCGGCGCCGTGTTTGATCTCGACGCCGGTCCGGTGACGATCACGCTCCCCGATGCGGGACGACGGTTCATGTCGCTCCAGGTCATCGACGAGGACCAATATACGCCGATGGTGGTCTATCGGTCCGGTCCCGTGACGCTGAGCCGCGAGAAGATCGGCACGCGCTATGTGGTCGCCGGGGTGCGCACTCTGGTTGATCCTGGCGATCCAAAGGATGTCGCGGAGGTTCACAGGTTGCAGGACGCGATCAAGGTCGCCCAGAAGGCCGCGGGCAAATTCGAGATTCCGAAGTGGGATCAGGCGAGCCAGAAAAAAGTCCGCGACGCATTGCTCGTGCTCGGAGCGACGCTGCCCGATTCAAAGGGCATGTTCGGCAAGAGGGGTGAAGTTGATCCGGTGCGGCGCTTGATCGGAGCGGCTATGGCGTGGGGCGGCAATCCCGAGAAGGATGCTACCTACCTCACCATGACGCCGCTGAACAATGACAACACGAATCCGCGCAAGTTGAGCGTGAAGAATGTGCCGGTGGACGGCTTCTGGTCGATCAGCGTGTACAACGCCGACGGCTACTTCGAGAAAAACGAGTACAACGCTTATTCGGTCAACGACCTCACGGCGCAGAAAGGCGCTGACGGCTCGATCACGGTCCAGTTCGGCGGCTGCGATGGCAAGATTGCGAACTGCCTGCCAATCACCAAGGGCTGGAATTACATCGTGCGGCTCTATCGTCCGCGCGCCGAAATCCTGAACGGCAAATGGAAGTTCCCCGACCCGCAGCCGGTGAACTAGCCTCCAGCCGCCCCCCTGCGCGCGCGACGCGACGCGCGCGTCAGAACGCGGCCTTGCCGCCGGCGAGCGCGCTGTCCATCGAATAGAAATAGCTGATATCGCCGGCCGAGATGGAATGACGCGCCACCGTCTGGTCCATGCCGGCCTCGTAGGTATTGCCGTCGATCGTCAGGAAGTCCTTGCCGCCAGGCTTCACCACCGCGACGAGCGCATGGTGCACCTCGCCACCCTTTTTGATGACGATGTCGCCGGGCGACAACGCGGCGACATTGCTTGAGGCCGCAACCTTGACGCCGTTGACCGTCGGCCCGACGCCCATCTGCCATTTCGTTCCGACGCCGGCCGCCTGCCAGGCCCAGTTGGCGAAGATGCCGCACCACGACACGCCGCGCCAATACTCATAGGTTTCCGTTTCGCCCCTGGCGTTACGCCGTGTTTTCACCTCGGCCTTGTTGGATTGCGGCACGCGCATCCCCTTGCGCTGCACGCCCTCGAGCATCGTTTCGAGCTGATGCGTGACTCCCGCCTTGTCCGTGAATTTCAGTGGCGCCCAGCTGCTCTTGCCGCTCGACCAGGGGAGGGGCCTGAGGAGGCTTTCGTCGAAATAGCGCTTGAGTTGCGTCCACGCCTTGCGCTCGCCTCTCGTCCCGCCGCCGACGTCGCCGACCAGTTCGTTCTCGTTGTTTGCTATCCTCAACGCCTCGGCGCGCTTCGTGCCCGCGACGGCATAGAGCGAACCGTCGCCTGGCGTTGCGAGATTGGCGAGCCGCAGCAGAGTGGCGGACGAGGGTGTGAGGACGCCGCGATCGGTCAGGCTTCCGAACTGCGCGGTCTGGAATTTTTCGATGGCTTTGAAGAAATCTCCCAGAATCGCCATGGGCGAAAATCCGAGCAGCGGATCATGCTTGTTGGGAAGCGGGATTGGCGTCGTCGGACCGCCTTTGCCGGGCGGAACCTTGTTGAGCAGTTCCACGACCTTTATCAACTCGTCATACGAAATGCCGATCCATTGCGAAATGCTGGCGTCGGCCCCTTTGACGAATTTCAGATCGCTGCTGCTCCAGCCCATGACAAAGCTCCCCAGCTTCGGCGTGTCGGCGTTGCCTAGGCCGGACGCTGCGCCGTTGGTGTGCGCCGGCGCACATGGAGCGAAAGTTGGCTCGCAGCCCGTCAGCCTGAGAACTTGTTGCTTTTTGGAAATCCCTTTGGCGGCAGGCGGCCGGCGTCGGCGCGTGCGCCGATCCAGTCCTTGAGATCGGATTTTTCGACCGTAAAGGTGCGGCTCGCGCTATCCTGCCATGTCAGCCCTTCCTTGATGGTGAAGACGCGCGCATCCGACAATCCGCCGTCGCGATATTTCTGCAGGCGGACACCCTTGCCGCGCGCCATCTCCGGAACGTCCGACAACGGAAAGACAAGCAGCTTTCGATTTTCCCCGATCGTAGCGACGTGATCGCCGACCGCCGGCGTCACGACGGCGAGGCGATCGCCGCCATCGACGGACAATACATTCTTGCCCTTGCGCGTGTTGGCGACGATCTCGTCGGTCGAAGCAACGAACCCGCGACACTGGTGGCTCGCCACCAGCAGTTTCGCGCCTGCCTCGAACGGAAAGGCTGCCACGAACTCGACGCCCGCCTCGACATCGACCATCAGGCTGATCGGATCGCCAAAGCCGCGGCCGCCCGGCAACTTGTTGGCGTCGAGCGTGTAGCATTTTCCATTGGTGGCGAAGACCAGGATCTTCGCGGTCGTTTCGGTCTTGAAGCTGATGTTCAGCGCATCATCGCCCTTGAAGGCGAGCGACGAGAGGTCTTCGACATGCCCCTTGAGCGCGCGGATCCAGCCCTTCTTCGATAGAACGACCGTGATCGGCTCGCGCTCGACCATCGCCTCTTCGATGTTGATGTCGCCGATGTCCGGCGCGATGGCGAACCCGGTGCGGCGCTTGCCTATCTTCGTCTCCGGCCCGAACTTCCTCTTGACGTCGCGGATTTCCCACGCGATCGCCTTCCACTGCCCGTCGTCGGACGCGAGCAGTTGCTCGATTTCACCCTTTTCCTTCGTGAGGTCGCCAAGCTCCTTGTTCAGCGCCGTCTCTTCGAGCTTTCGCAAAGCCCGCAGCCGCGTGTCGAGGATGGCGTTCGCCTGAATCTCGCTCAGCTCGAAGACGCGCATCAGCGCTTCCTTCGGCTCGTCCTCCTCGCGGATGATTTTGATGACGCGGTCGAGGTCGAGATAGACGATCAGCAATCCGCGCAGGATTTCCAGCCGCTTTTCGATCTGCCTGAGCCGGAACGAGGACCGTCGCTGCAACACGACGCGGCGATGGTCAAGCCACACGCGCAGCGCCTCGGAAAGTCCGATGACCTTTGGCACCAGGCCGTCGACGAGGACGTTCATGTTGAGCGAGATCCGGCTCTCGAGCTCGGTGAGCCGGAATAGCGATTCCATCAACAGCGTTGGATCTACAGTGCGCGCCCGCGGTTCGAGCACGATGCGCACGTCTTCTGCCGACTCATCGCGCACGTCGGCGAGCAGCGGAAGCTTCTTCTCATTAATGAGGTCCGCGAGCTTCTCGATCAGACGCGACTTCGGAACCAGCCACGGAATTTCCGTGACGACAATGACCCACCCGCCGCGTCCGGCGTCTTCCTTGGTCCAGCGCCCGCGCACGCGGAACGAGCCGCGCCCGGTCCTGTAGGCTTCCGCAATCGTATCGGGTGTATCGACGATGACGCCGCCTGTAGGGAAATCGGGTCCGGGAATGAAATTCAGAAGCTTTTCGGACGGGGTGTTACGGTGCGAGATCAGGTAGAGCGCCGCATCGCACAGCTCCGCCGCATTGTGGGGCGGAATCGATGTGGCCATGCCGACGGCAATGCCCTGTGCGCCGTTGGCGAGCATGTTCGGGAAGGCCGCGGGAAGCACGATCGGCTCTTCCGTCTGTCCGTCATAGTTGGGACGGAAATCGACGGCGTCTTCATCGATACCCTGCAGCAATAGCTGCCCGACATCGGTCATGCGCGCTTCGGTGTAACGGTAGGCGGCGGGATTATCGCCGTCGATATTGCCGAAGTTGCCCTGGCCGTCGACGAGCGGGTAGCGGGTGGCGAAATCCTGGGCGAGCCTGACGAGCGCGTCATAGATCGCCTGGTCGCCATGTGGATGGAATCCGCCCATGACGTCGCCGACGATCTTCGCGCATTTCTTGAACCCGGATCCCGGATCGAGGCGGAGCAGGCGCATCCCGTAGATGATGCGGCGATGCACGGGCTTGAGCCCGTCGCGAGCGTCCGGCAGGGCCCGGCCCATGATGGTGGACAGAGCATAGGCGAGATAGCGCTCCTCCAGCGCCTCGCGCAGTTGGATTTCCTGGACGTCAGAAGGTTCGGGAGGAATCAGCCGCTTGCCCATGCCGGATCGGTACAGCGG
>JBEVKO010000115.1:0-4318 GCA_040509705.1 Beijerinckiaceae bacterium | reverse complement strand
AGTGAAGACATCGACCTGGCCGGTGAGCAGCGGCGACATCTCTGCCCCCGAGACGACCACGGTCACCTTGTCCTCGGGAATCTTGTTGTGCGCGAGCAGCGCCTTCAGGAGGATGACGCCAGTCGCCTGGATGCCGACCTTCTTGCCGATGAGATCCTTCGGCTCGCGGACCGGATTCTTCTTCAGGGAGAAGAATGTGTAGGGGTGCTCTTGCGCGCCGACCGCGAAGCACTTGATCGGCAGATCCTGCGAGGTGGCGAGCATCAGCGAAGGACTCGACGACACCTGGCCGATCTCGAAACGTCCGGAAGCAACGATGGCGATGCCGTCGATGTTGGGGCCGCCGGCCTGAAACTTTAGGTCGAGGCCTTCCGCATCATAAAAGCCCATATGCTTGGCCGTGACTTCGCCGAGCTGGTTGCCCGACAGAAGCCAGCCGAGCTGGAGATTGACCACAGGCTTGCCTTGCGCATTCACGCCGACGCTGGCGAGCGGCCCGGCAATTGCGCCGGCCGCAGCCGAGGCGCCTAACTTCAATACGTCGCGACGATCATAAGCCATGGTGATTCTCCTCCTGAACCGGCCGGCCAAACTCCCCTTCGACGCAATTACCCTGCCACAGATGGCGCTCTCGGAAAGAACTTATTTTCGCTTTGCGTGATGCAAAAATTAGAGCATGCTCGGCCGTCATGCATGCTGCGGTCCTGCGCTACTTCGAACAGGTCGCCAAGGACGGCTCGATCCGCCGTGCGGCGGACCGCCTGCATGTCGCCTCCTCAGCGGTCAATCGCCAGATTCTCAAGCTGGAGGACGAACTCGGCGCTTCCCTGTTCGAGCGGGTGCGCAGCGGAGTCCGGCTGACTGACGCGGGCCAGGTCCTGCTCGACCATGTGCGGCGGACGTTCGCCGATTTCGACCGCACGAAGGCCGAGATCGCAAGCCTTGGCGGCGTGATCACGGGCCATGTTCGCATGATCTGCCTCGAATCGCTGGCGGTTCGCTTCATGCCGGACGTAGTGGGCGAGCTCGCAGCGCTGCATCCGGGCCTGACGCTCTCGATCATCGTGGTCGAGCCGTCGCAGATCATGGACGAACTGCGCGCCGGAGAGGCCGATTTCGGCATCGTGTTCGTCGACCGGCGTCTCAAGGACCTCGAAGTGTATGACAGCTTTATCACCTCGATCGGCGCCGTCATGCGGCCGGATCACCCGCTTTCGCGCCGACGGTCGGTGACGCTGACGGACTGCGCCGACTATCCGGTGCTGACATTGCACGACCGCTGGCTGATCGACGCGATCATGGAAACAGAGTTTGCGAAATCGGGCGCAAGCTTCAACGCCCGCATCATCTCGAACTCGATCGATCTCATGCGCCACATGATCCTTGCGGGCCTCGGCATCGGATTCTTCACGCCGGTCGGGTTCATCGACGAAATCAAGAGCAAGGTGCTAGTCCATGTGCCGCTGGCGGAGCCTTGGCTTGCGGACAGCGAGATCGGCGTCATCGTGCCGCGGGCGCGTCCGCCGTCGGCGCCGGCGCGGGTTGCGCTGGAGACCGTGCGAACGAGGTTGCACGAGTTGTCCGCACGCCTTCCGAAGACGCAGGCTCTGGGCCGCGTGCGCAGGCACGTGCGACGCAAGCCATGACGTCGCAGCAAGACTGAGTGAGGAGGAACGAACGCTTGAGCCGCATCCTGACCGTCGCCGCAGCGCAGCTCGGCCCCATCCAGCGCTGCGACAATCGCGCCAGCGTCGTCGGCCGCATGATGGAACTGATTCGGCAGGCGGCGCATCACCAAGTTGAACTCATGGTCTTTCCGGAGCTCTCGCTGACGACTTTCTTCCCGCGCTGGTACATGGAGGACCAGGCCGAGATCGATTCCTTCTTCGAGCGCGAGATACCCTCGAACGAGACGGCGCCGCTGTTCAGCCTCGCGCGTGAGCATGGCGTCGCCTTCTCGCTCGGCTACGCCGAGCTGGTCTCCGACAATGGCTCGGTGCGACGCTTCAACACGCAGATTCTGGTCGATGCGTCAGGCGCGATCGTCAATAAGTACCGCAAGATCCACCTGCCTGGCCACCGCGAGCATGAGCCATGGCGCGCATTCCAGCATCTGGAGAAGCGCTATTTCGAGGTCGGCGATCTGTCGTGGCCGGTGCGCGAGACGATGGGCGCGCGCCTCGGAATGATGATCTGCAACGACCGCCGCTGGCCCGAAAGCTATCGCGTGATGGGATTGCAGGGCGTCGACATGATCCTGCTCGGATACAACACGCCGCGGCCCAATCCGCCGGCGCCGGATCATGACCGCCTGTCGGACTTCCACAATCATCTTGTCATGCAGGCGGGCGCGTATCAGAACGCGACCTGGGTCGTCGGCGTCGCCAAGGCCGGCGTCGAGGAAGGCTGCGATCTGATCGGCGGCTCCGCGATCATCGCGCCGACGGGCGAAATCGTCGCGCAGGCGGCGACGCAGGCCGACGAGCTGATTGTTGCGCGCTGCGACCTCGACATGGCCGCGAGCTATCGCGCGACGACATTCAACTTTGCGCGGCATCGCGAACCGGACCAATATCGCATGGTCGTCGAGCGCAAGGGCGTTGGTCCCTTGCTCGGCGAACCATGAACGACTTCACATGCAACGAGCAGGAGCTGACGCGTGACGCCCGAAGAAAAACTAGCCTCCATGGAATTGTCGCTGCCTGAGGTCGCGAAACCCGTCGCAACCTATGTCCGCTTCAAGCGCGTCGGCGATCTCGCCTATCTCTCGGGCGAGGGCCCTCGCCGCGCCGACGGCAGCAATGTCACCGGCGTCGTCGGCAAGGATGTGACGGTCAAGGAAGCATACGAGCATGCGAAGCTTGTCGGGCTCGGGCTGCTCGCCTCGGCCAAGGAGGCGGCCGGCGGCGACCTCTCGAAAGTCGAGTTCGTCAAGCTGCTCGGCATGGTCAATGCGGTTCCGGGGTTCGGCGATCAGCCCGAAGTGATCAACGGCTGCTCCGATCTTCTCGTCGCAGTGCTCGGCGAGCGCGGGCGCCATGCGCGCTCGGCGGTCGGCATGGGCTCGCTGCCGCGCAACATCACGGTCGAGATCGAAGCGATCATCCGCATTCACGGGTAGCTTATTACCGGCATCCTGGATGCGACGCAGCGCGGGAGCGGAGAAACATAGTAAGACGCGAAACTACCCCCGGAAATGACACGCCACCACGCGATCGTCGCCGATGTCGCGCAAGGGCGGCGTCTCCTTCCGGCAGACATCCTTCGCGATCGGGCAGCGCGTGTGAAAGGCGCAGCCGGACGGCGGGTTGAGCGGGCTCGGCACGTCGCCTTCAATCACCATCTTGCGGCCGCGACGGCTCGGGTCTGGAATGGGCGCCGCGGCCAGCAACGCCTCCGTATAGGGATGCTTCGGATCGGCGAAGAGCTTCTCGGTCTCCGCCACCTCGACGATGCGGCCGAGATACATCACCGCGACGCGATGCCCTATATGCTCGACGACGCCGAGATCGTGCGAGATGAAGAGATAGGCGAGGCCCAGCGTATCCTGGAGTTCGAGCAGCAGGTTGAGCACCTGCGCCTGGACCGACACGTCGAGCGCCGACACCGGCTCGTCGGCGACGATCAGATTCGGCGAAACCGACAGAGCGCGCGCGATGCCGAGCCGCTGCCTCTGGCCGCCGGAAAATTCGAACGGATATCGGCGCATCGCCTCGGGCCGCAGACCAACCCGCTCGAACAGTGCGGCGACGCGCGCCTCGCGCGCCTCGCGCGACAGGGCCTCGTAGTTCTGCAGCGGCTCGGCGACGATGTCCCCGGCGCTCAGGCGCGGATTGAGCGACGCGTAAGGATCCTGGAACACCATCTGCACCTTGCGCCGATGCTCGCGCAGGGCGGAGGCCGACAAGGTCGCGATATCGGTTCCATCGACGAGGATGCGCCCGTCGGTAGGTTCCGAAAGCCGAAGAATGAGTCGACCAACTGTGGATTTTCCGCAGCCGGATTCGCCGACGAGGCAGAGCGTCTCGCCGGCTCTGATCGAGAAGGAGACGCCGTCGACGGCCTTCACCCATGCCACGGCGCGGCGCAACAGGCCGCGCTCCACAGGAAAATACTTCTTCAGCGATTCGACTTCGAGCACGGTGCTATTCACGCCATCACCTGCTCGGCTTCATGACAGGCGACGGTGTGACGGGGCGCGAGCGCGCGCAGCGCCGGAGGTTCCGTCCGGCAGCGATCGACCGCGATGGGACAGCGCGGCGCGAACGCGCATCCGGCGATGGGCTCGCGCAGCGACGGCACGATGCCGGGAATTTCG
>JBEVKO010000114.1:0-8825 GCA_040509705.1 Beijerinckiaceae bacterium | reverse complement strand
CGCGATCGCGCCGCTCTCGCCTTCTCCCCGCTTGCGGGGAGAAGGCGGCCGCAGCGGCGGACGAAGTGCGCTCCCCGCGCTGGCTCACTGCACACTGCGCATCGCCGCGTTCTTCAGCGTCTCGCGGGCGATGACGATCTTCTGCACGTCGGTCGCGCCTTCGTAGATGCGCAGCGCCCTGATCTCGCGATAGAGCGTCTCGACCTTGACCCCCGACCTGACGCCCATCCCGCCGAAAATCTGCACCGCCTTGTCGATCACGGTCTGCGCCGTTTCCGTCGCGACCATCTTCGCCATCGCCGCCTCGCGCGTCACGCGCGCCGCGCCGCGGTCCTTCGTCCAGGCCGCGCGATAAACCAGCAGCGCCGCAATATCGACATCGGTCGCCATCTCGGCGATCGAGGCCTGCGCCAGCGGCAGCTCGCTCATCGGCGCGCCGAAAAGCTGGCGGGTCGTCGCGCGTCCGACCGCTTCATCCAAAGCGCGCCGCGCAAATCCGAGGGCGGCGGCGCCGACGGTGGAGCGGAACACGTCGAGCGTCGCCATCGCGACCTTGAATCCTTCGCCGGGGCGGCCGAGCATGTTGGCGACGGGTACGCGACAGTCGGTGAAGCGCAGACGCGCCAGCGGATGCGGCGCAATGACATCGATGCGCTCTGCGATCGTGAGGCCGGGCGTGTCCGCGTCGACGATGAAGGCTGACACGCCTTTCGCGCCCGGCGCTTCGCCGGTGCGCGCGAAGACGACATAGTGGTCGGCGATGCCGCCATTCGAGATCCAGGTCTTCTCGCCGTTCAGGCGCACATGCGCATTGCCGTCCGGCGCAGCGGTCGTCGCAAGCGCAGCCGCGTCCGAGCCCGCGTCGGGCTCCGACAACGCGAATGCCGCGATATGTTTCCCTTGCGCCACGGGCGGAAGATACTTCGCCTTCTGCTCATGCGCGCCGGCGAGCGTGATCGGACCCGTGCCGAGACCCTGCATGGCGAAGGCGAAATCGGCGAGCCCGTCATGATAGGCGAGCGTCTCGCGCGCCAGACAGAGCGAGCGCACGTCGTACCCGTCGAACAGTCCGCCATGCTCCTTCGGCGCGACGGCCTTGAGGAAGCCTGCATCGCCGAGGCCCTTCACCAGCCTGCGGCAGGAGCCGTCGACGTCATGGTGGTCGATCAGCGAGGGGGCGGTTTCAGTCGCCCAGTCATCCACGCGCTTCCTCCACGCCGCATGATGCGGCTCGAAGAACGGCCAGAAGAGGAATGTCTCGTCAGCCATGGCTGCTCCATCGGCTTCTCCCCACATGTGGGGAGAGGGTGGTCGAGAAGCGGCCGGATGAGGGGCGCTTCGCGTTGAAGCTTCCCTCATCCATCGCCTGGGGCGACACCTTCTCCCCGCGAGCGAAGAGAAGGCGACTCCGGTGCTTTGCTTTTCGGAGCATCCGCTCAATTCCCCTTCAATTCCCTTCGAAGACCGGCGTCTGCTTCGCCGAGAAGGCGCGGTAGGCGCGTCCGAAATCCTCCGTCGTCATGCAGAGCGCCTGCGCGACGGCTTCGGATTCGATGGCGTCGTTCACCGACATCGCCCATTCCATCTCGAGCATGCGCTTGGTCATCGTGTTGGCGTAAGTCGGTCCGTCCGCAAGCTGGCGCGCCAGCGCTTTCGCGTCAGAGAGCAGCATTTCCTGTTCGCAGAGACGGTTGAAGAAACCCCAGCGCTCGCCTTCTTCGCCGCGCAACGCGCGGCCGGTGTAGAGCAGCTCGCTCGCGCGGCCCTGCCCGATGATGCGCGGCAGGATCGCGCAGGCGCCCATGTCGCAGCCCGCCAATCCCACGCGGTTGAAGAGAAACGCGACGCGCGCGCCGGCGGTGCCGAGCCTTATGTCGGAGGCCATCGCGATGATCGCGCCGGCGCCGGCGCAGACGCCGTCGATGGCGGCGATGATCGGCTGCGGCGATGCGCGCATCGCCTTCACCAGTTCGCCCGTCATGCGCGTGAACGCGGTGAGGCCGACCGTATCCATCGCGATCAGCGGCCCGATGATGTCGTGGACGTCGCCGCCTGAAGAGAAATTGCCGCCGGCGCCCGCGACGACGAAAACCTTCACCTGGTCGTCCTTGGCGGCGGCGTGAAACAGATCGGCGAGCTCGCGATAGCTCTCGAACGTCAGCGGATTTTTCCGCTCGGGCCGATTGAGCGTGATCGTCGCGACCTTGCCCTCGACGCCGAGCAGAAAATGCTGCGGCTCATAGCCGGACAGGGGCAGCGTGACCGCGTTCGCAAAGCTCATGACACGATATCCTTCTCCGCCGCGCGCCGCGCCGACAACTTCATCTTGCCGAGGATGCGCATCATGTCGTCGACGTCCCTCTGATTGAGTCCCGCCATCAGTTCGGCGATCCATTCCTCATGCGCGTCCGCCATTCGGCGGAATGCGCGGCGCCCGGCCTGGGTCAACGCCACCACCTGCGCGCGCCGGTCCGACGGCGAAGCGCGGCGCGACACTTGTCCCGCCTCGACAAGCCGCTCCACCAGCGCGGTGAGGTTGCCGTTCGACACCATCATGCGCTGCGCCAGCTCCGACAGCGTCATGCCGTCGGATGCGCGGTCGAGCTGCGCCATCAGATCGAAGCGCGGCAGCGTTTCGTCGAAGCTTTCGCGCAGGCGCCGGCGCACCGTTCCCTCGATGAGATTGGCGCAGGTGAGAAGCCTGAGCCACAGGCGCAGTTCGTCCTTGTGATCGGCGGGCGCTTCCAGCGCCTTCGCCTCCGCGTCGAGCGTGACCTGATCATCGCTCATCAGGTGACCTCTCCGCCCGCGACCGCAATCGCCTGCCCCGTGATGGCGCCGGCGCCCGCGCCGCAGAGCCAGAGCACCGCGTTCGCCACTTCGTCGGGCGACACGAGCCGACCCTGCGGATTGTGTTTTGCAAGCTCGGTCACAGCCTCTTCGCGCGATCGTCCAGTCTTCGCCATGATGCGCGCGACGCTCTCCTCCGTGAGGTCGGTGTCGGCGAAGCCCGGGCAGACCGCGTTGATGGTGACGCCGCGCGTCGCCGTCTCCAGCGCAAGCGAGCGCACAAGCCCGATGACCGCATGCTTCGCCGCCGAATAGGCGGTCACATAGGGATAGCCGCGCAGGCCGGCGGTCGATGCGACGGCGATAATGCGTCCGTTCTTCCGTTCGATCATCGCCGGAAGAACCGCCTGCGCCGCATGCACGACGCCCATCAGATTGAGCCCGAGCATGCGGCTGAAGGCGGTCGCGTCCGTCTTCAGGAACGGCGCGCTCTCGGCGCCGCCAGCGTTCGCGATAAGAATGTCGATCGGCCCGCTCGTGTTCGCTGCCGACTCGCAGGCTTCGCGCATCGCGCCTTCGTCGGTCACGTCGGCGACCACGCTCGCCCGCGCGAAGCCGCGGGAAACGATGTCGCGCAGGGCGGATTCGCTGCGTCCCAGCGCCGTCACTCGCGCGCCGGCCTCCGTGAGCGCGCCGGCGATCGCGGCGCCGAGGCCGCGGCTTGCGCCGGTCACCAGTGCGTGCCTGTCGCGAAGGCTCATCCAACCCATCTTGACGGCCGCAATCGGCCAGATATGTTTTAAGCATAAAATAAATGGCGGTCGGGCGCAACGGCCGCATGACACTTCGCAGGGAACACTCGGCGGCCTGATGGCGAGCATCGACTACGAGGCGGAATACGATAACCGCGCGCGCACTCCGTCCTTCCCGACGATCCTCGCGCGCTGGGGCCATGACGCGATGGCCTTCCGCGCGAAGGCGAAGGCGAAGTCCGAGGAGGAGGTCGCCTATGGCGCGACGCCCCGCGAGGTGATGGACGTCTTTTTCCCCAAAGCGACGGACGGCGCGCCGCTGTTCATGTTCATTCACGGCGGCTATTGGCGCGCATTCGACCAGCGCCTGTTCAGCCACTTCGCGCGAGGCCTGACGATGCGCGGCGGTATCGTGGCCATTCCCACATACGGCCTCTGCCCCGAGGTCACGATCGCCACGATTCTCGATCAGATGCGCAGGGCGTGCGTGTTTCTGTGGAAGCGGTTCCAACGTCCGCTCACGATCATCGGCCATTCAGCCGGAGGGCAGCTCGCGGCGGCGCTCATGGCGACGGACTGGAAAACGATTTCTCCGCATCTGCCGGCCGACCTCGTCAAGGCCTCGATGCCGATCTCCGGCCTTCCTGATCTGCTTCCGCTGATCCAGACCTCGATCAACCAGGATCTCCGCCTCGATGAGGACGAAGCGAAGAGATTGTCTCCGCTGCATTGGCCGGCGCCGGCGAACGGACTCGCGGTGGTCGTCGTCGGCGAGACGGAGTCGGGCGAGTATCGGCGCCAGACCCGCGAGCTCGTCGCCCATTGGCGCGCCGGCGGCCTCGAGGTGGCGGAGCGCGTCGTTTCCGGCGCCAACCATTTTACAGTATTGGCCGAACTCGTTCAGCCCGACAGCCGCATGACGAATGACGCGTGGAGGCTGGCGACGGAATAGGCCTCGCCGGTTGGCAGCGCCCGGCGCGCGGGCCATGATGGGGAATGGGCCAATTCGGCCTGGCGATTTCAAAACTGAGCGGCCTGCGAGCCGCGAGAGGGAGAAAAGAGATGAAGTTCCATGTGAGTTGCGCCGCGCTGGCGCTCGCGTTCGCGGCGGGGCTTGTTGCGCCCGCGTCCGCGCAGGAAAAACTCAAGATCGGCGTCATTCAGACGCTGTCCGGCCCCGCCGCCAATCTTGGCGAGCAGGCGCGCGATGCAATCAACCTTGCGGTCAAGAATCTCGGCGGCAAGGTCGGCGGCGTCGACACCGAAGTGATCGTCGTCGATGACGAGCTCAAGCCTGATGTTGCGGTGACCAAGGTGAAAGGTCTCGTCGAGCGCGACGGCGCGCAGTTCGTGATCGGCCCGATTTTCTCGAACGTGCTGCAGGCGATCAACAAGCCGGTCACGGATTCAGGCGCCATTCTGATCAGCGCCAACGCCGGCACTTCGAACTACGCCGGCAAGCAGTGCAACCCGAACTTCTTCGTCACCTCCTATCAGAACGACCAGAATCACGAGGTGCTCGGCAAATATGCGCAGGACAAGGGCTACAAGCGCGTCTATCTGCTGACGCCAAACTATCAGGCCGGCCGCGACTCGATGGCGGGCTTCAAGCGCCACTTCAAGGGCGAAATCGTCGAGGAGAGCTACGCGCCGCTGAACTCGATGGACTTCTCGGCCGATCTTGCGAAAATCGCCGCCTCGAAGCCGGACGCCGTCTTCACCTTCATGCCCGGCGGCATGGGCGTCAATCTCGTGAAGCAGTATCGCCAGGCGGGGCTGCAGAACATTCCGTTCCTGTCGGCGTTCACCGTCGATGAATCGACGCTGCCCGCGCAGCAGGACGCGGCGATCGGCATGTTCGGCGGCGCGAACTGGGCGCCGGACTTCAACAATCCGGCTTCGAAGAAGTTCGTCGCGGACTTCGAAGCGGCGACCGGCAAGGTTCCCGGCACCTACGCCATGCAGGCCTATGACGCCGTGCTGCTGATCGACAGCGCGCTGAAGGCGACCGGCGGCAAGCTGTCGGACAAGAACGCCATCAAGGCGGCGCTGAAGAAGGCGAATTTCCAGTCGTTGCGCGGCCCCTTCGCCTTCGCCAACAACCAGTATCCGATCCAGGACTTCTATCTCGTGCAGGTCGCGAAGCGTCCCGACGGCAAGTTTCAGACCGAGATCCGCGAGAAGATCTTCTCGAACTACACAGATGTGTACGCGAAAGAATGCGAGATGAAGTGAGGACCGCTGCCTCTCGGGTCCCCTCATCCGGCCGCTGCGCGGCCACCTTCTCCCCGCACGCGGGGAGAAGGAGAGCGCGGCCCGATGGCGCCACCACGTTCTCCCCGCCGGGGTTATGGTGGCCCGAGGGGCGGTTTGCGGGTAACCGGATAAGCAGCGCAGCTTTGGCTGCGCTGCGCGCTTCGCGGTTTCCGGGATGACAATCGTGAGTGCACCTACTCACATCCGCAACGCCGCCTGATTCTTGCATGTCCACGACGCTCTTCCTCGTCCAGACGCTCAACGGACTGCAGTTCGGAATCCTCCTGTTCCTGATCGCCGCGGGACTGACCCTCGTGTTCGGCGTCATGGATTTCATCAATCTCGCGCATGGCGTTCAATATATGCTCGGCGCCTATCTCGCCGCGATGTTCACGGCGATGACGGGCGGATTCTTCACCGGACTTCTCCTCGCATTGCCGGCTGCGCTGGCGATCGGGCTTGCGCTTGAATTTCTGGTGTTCCGCCATCTCTACGCGCGCGACCATCTCGATCAGGAGCTGTCGCCCTGAGGCGTCATTCTCTTCGTCAACGAGGCTGTGAAAGTGATCTGGGGCGCGGCGCCGCTGAGCGTGGCGATTCCGGATGCGCTGTCGGGCAGCGTAAGCCTGATGGACGGGCTTCTCTATCCGGTCTGGCGCATCGTGGTGATCTGCTCCGGCCTCGCCATCGCCGCCGGTCTCGCCTATCTCGTCAACCGTACGCGCGTCGGCATGCTGGTGCGCGCCGGTGCGTCGAATGCGCCGATGGTGTCGGCGCTCGGCGTCAATATCGGCCGGCTGTTCATGGGGGTGTTCGGCTTCGGCGCGATGCTCGCCGGATTCGCCGGCGCGATGGTGGCGCCGATCCTCTCGGTCGAGCCCGGCATGGGCGACAACATCCTCATTCTCACCTTCGTCGTCATCGTCATCGGCGGCATCGGCTCGGTGCGCGGCGCGTTCATCGCAGCGCTGCTCGTCGGCCTCGTCGATACGCTGGGCCGCGCATTCGGCCCGCAGCTACTGCGCCTCGCGCTCGATCCTTCGGCCGCGAGCCAGACGGGCAGGGCGCTCGCGCCGATGCTCATCTACATCCTGATGGCGGCGATCCTGTTCTTCAGGCCGGCCGGCCTTTTTCCGGCGAACCGATGAGCGCGGCGAGCGCCGACGTTTCGGCCGCCGCGCGTCCGTCGCGCGGATGGACCGGCCGCGATATCGCCATCGCCGTGGTGTTCCTCCTTCTGGCGCTGACGCCGCTCCTCGCCAGGTTCGGCGCTGAAGGCTTTCTCGTCGGCATGATGACGCGCGTCATGATCTACGCGATCGCTGCGCTCTCGCTCGACCTCATTCTCGGCTACGGCGCGATGGTGTCCTTCGGCCATGCGGCCTTCGTCGGCATCGGCGCCTACGCCGTCGGCATCCTGTCCGCGCACGGCGTCAACGATCTTCTCATTCAGACGATGGCGGCGCTGATCGCGTCCGCGCTGTTCGCGCTGGCCACCGGCGCGCTGTCGCTGCGGACCAAGGGCGTCTATTTCATCATGATCACGCTGGCCTTCGGCCAGATGATCTTTTTCCTCGCCGTGTCGCTGTCGGCCTATGGCGGAGACGACGGCATGTCTCTGTCCGGCCGCAGCACCTTGTTCGGCGCAAATCTGTTTTCCGGCGTCACTCCGTTTTTCTATCTCGCGTTGGCCTGCCTCATTGGGATCTATCTCTTGTGCCGCGCCATCGTCGCGTCGCGCTTCGGGCGGGTGCTGCGCGGCGCAAAAGAGAATCCGACGCGCATGGAGGCCATTGGCTTTTCGCCCTTCCGCTATCAGCTCACCGCCTACGTCATCGCCGGCATGATCGCGGCGCTCGCGGGCGTTCTGCTCGCCAACCAGACCGGATTCGTGTCGCCCGCCTACATGGCGTGGCAGCGCTCGGGCGAACTCCTGATGATGGTGATCCTCGGCGGCGTCGGCACGTTGGTCGGCCCGATCGTCGGCGCGCTCGCCTTTCTTCTCCTTGAGGAGCAGCTCTCGCACATCACCCAGCACTGGAAGATGATCTTCGGGCCGTTTCTCATTCTGCTCGTGCTGTTCGCGCGCGGCGGCATTCTCGGCGTCGCCGCGAAGCTTTCGGGTCGTCGCGATGGCTGACGCGCTGCTTTCCGTCGACAGGATGAACAAGTCGTATGGCGCGCTCGTGGTGTCCGACAGCGTCTCGCTGACGGTCGCGCCCGGCGAACTCCATGCGATCATCGGGCCAAACGGCGCCGGCAAGACGACGCTGATCCACCAGCTCTCCGGCTTGCTGCCCTGTGATTCCGGATCCGTCTCGCTCGCGGGCGAAGATATCACGCGGCTGCCGATGCCGGAGCGCGCACGGCGAGGCCTCGCGCGCTCATTCCAGATCACCTCGATCCTGCCCGGCTTCTCCGCGCTGGAGAATGTCGCGCTCGCGGCGCAGGCGCGCGACGGATCGAGCTTCCGGTTCTTTGGCGCGGCGGCGAACGAGCCGGCGCTGAACGAGGAGGCGATGGCGGCGCTGCGCGAAGCCGGGCTCGGTCAGCGCGCCCATGTGCGCGCCGGCGTTCTTTCGCACGGCGAAAAGCGGCTGCTCGAGCTTGCAATCGCGCTGGCGACGAAGCCGCGCGTGCTCCTGCTCGACGAGCCGCTCGCCGGAACCGGCAAGGACGAGTCGCAGGCGGTGACGAGAAAGCTCGCCGAATTGAAAGGCCGCTTTGCGATCGTTCTCGTCGAGCATGACATGGAGGCGGTGTTTGCGCTCGCCGATCGCGTCAGCGTGCTCGTCTATGGCAAGGTGATCGCCACCGGAACGCCGCAGGACATCCGCGGCAATCCGTCGGTGCGCGAAGCCTATCTCGGCGAAGAGGCCGCGTGATGCTGGAAGTGCGCGGCCTTGCGGCGAGCTATGGCGACAGCCAGGTGCTGTTCGATGTCGATTGCGACGTCGGCGCGGGCGAGGTCGTCGCGCTGCTCGGCCGCAACGGCATGGGCAAGACGACGACTATCCGCGCCATCTT
>JBEVKO010000113.1:0-3486 GCA_040509705.1 Beijerinckiaceae bacterium | reverse complement strand
CCGCGGCCTTCGGCGCGACCAATGGCTTCGATGCTTTGCGGCGAGATGTCAAAGCCGCGCTGCGCCGCAAGCTGCAGCGATGCGCTGATGGATTCGGCGCGTCGCACGAGCGACGGCAGCAGGCCGAACGCGCCGCCGGCCGCATGGGCGCCGCGCGCCGCGGCCTCGATGGCGCCGACAGGGCCGAGATGGCGTTCGATCCAGCCCCGCACGACGGGCTCCGCCGTGCGCCACATGTCGAGATGCGGATCGAGCGATCGTGCGACGCCTTCCACCACCACCATCGTCTTCTGCAGCATGACTAACTCGGTGCGCGTCGTCATGTCGAACAGCGCCGTGATCTCGAACAGCAACGTCAGCAGCGAGGCCATGGAGATTTCATCGGCGCGCTTGTCGTGAATGGGCTCTCCGACCGCGCGAATCGCCTGCGAGAAATCGGAGACCGAGTGATGCGCCGGAACATAGCCCGCGTCGAAATGAACCTGCGCGACGCGATCATAATCGCGGGTGATGAAACCGAACAGGATTTCCGCCAGGAAACGCCGCTCCTTCAATCCGAGCCGGCCCATGATGCCGCAATCGACCGCGACCAGCCGGCCCTGCGCGTCCACGAACAGATTGCCCTGATGCATGTCGGCGTGGAAGAAGCCGTCGCGCAGCGCGTGCTGCAGGAAGCTCCGGATGACCGTCCGCGCCAGCGCGACGCGATCGTGGCCGGCCTTCTCCACTGCTTCGGGGTCCGACAGAGAGGCGCCTTCCACCCATTCGCTGGTCAGCACATCTCGCGCGGTGCGCGCCCAGTCGATCAGCGGCACGCGAAAATCAGGATCATCGCGCGTATTCTCTTCCAGTTCCGACAGGGCGGCCGCTTCGAGACGCAAATCCATCTCGACCTCGACCGACCGCGCGAGCGTCGCCACCACGTCGACCGGCCGCAGGCGGCGCGCGCCCGGCGTCCAGGTCTCCATCTGCCGGGCCGCGAACGCCATCGTCTCAAGATCGGAACGAAAGCGCGCGCGCACCCCGGGTCGCAGGACCTTCACCGCAACAATGCGCTCGCCTGACTCTCCCGCGACGCGCGCCCGATGCACCTGCGCGATCGAGGCGGCCGCAACCGGCTCGCCGATCTCGGTGAAAAGTTCGCGCCAGGGGCGGACAAATGATTCATTGATCGTCGCCAGCGCCTCATTGCGCGAAAACGGCGGCATGCGGTCCTGCAGCGCTGAAAGCTCCCGCGCCGCAGCCATGCCGACGATGTCGGGACGCGTAGCGAGAAACTGTCCGAACTTGACGTAGGACGGCCCGAGCCGCGTCAGCGCCGCGACGAGGCGCGAGCGATCGGGATCGCGGCGCTCAATGAGCCGCCCGATGCGCACGAGCGCGCGTCCCGACGGCGGCAGAAGCGACGGATCGATCAGTCCGAGCGCGCCCTCGCGGGCCAGCACGAAGCCGACGCGCGCCAGACGCATGAGGTGCAGGGGGGCAGCGACAATCACAGCGCGGCGCTTCTACAGCTTCCAGCCGGAATGAATGTTGGCGACCCCGCCGGTGAGGGCGCGATGCGATACGCGCCGGAATCCGGCCCTTCGGATCATGGCGGCGAAGGCGTCGGGCCGCGGGAAGCGGCGGATCGATTCGACAAGATAGCGATAGGGCTCGCCATCGCCGGCGACGAGTTGTCCAAGACGCGGAATGACGTTGAATGAAAAGGCGTCATAGAGACGATCGAGGCCGGGCCTGTCGACCGGCGCAAATTCGAGGCAGAGACAGCGACCGCCGCGCCTCAGCACGCGATGAAACTCGCCGAGGGCCGTCTCGATGCGCGGCACGTTGCGTATGCCAAAGGCGATGGTGATGGAATCGATCGAGGAGGAATCGAATGGCAGGCTTTCAGCGTTGGCCTGGATGCTATCGAGAATCGACTCGCGGCCATAGCGCTTGTCCGCGCGTTCACGGCCAACGCGGAGCATGTCGCCATTGATGTCGAGGATGACGATCTCGGCCTCGGCCCGCGTCAGGTCGCGGTGCTCGCGCCTGGCTCGCGCCGCCATCACATCACAAATGCGGAATGCGACGTCGCCGGTGCCCCCGGCGATGTCGAGATGCCGATAGGCGCCGTCGCGACGCGGGCGCGGATCGAGCGTCGCGACGAGCTCATTCTTCCACAGCCGATGAAGTCCGCCCGACATCAGGTCGTTCATCAGATCGTAGCGATCCGCGACCTTGTGAAAGGCGTCGTCGACGAGATACTGCTTCTCCTCCAGCGGCACGGACGCAAAGCCGAAATGGGCGCCGCCTCGGCCGTCTGTTCCGCGCTCGTCTCGTGTTAACGCCATCGCCGCCACATCGCTCCGCAGAACTTCGCCGGGCGCAATCTAGAGGATGCCGCCGGCCTGCGCCACGCGCCCGCGCGCGACCCGTTAACGCGGCTCGTCATGCGAGCGTTCGCTCGCCGTGCGGAGTCGCAATGACCGCAGAAAGCTGCTTGACGGGCTCGCGCGCAAAGATCACGCGCCGATCGGCGAATCCCGGGGCGAGGTCGGCCGCGATCTGCTCGGAGTCCGGATGGCCCACCGTGAATGATCGCAGCGTGCAGCCGAGATCGGTCATGCGCGACGCCGGATGGGGAATATCCGGCCACTGCATGAAGGTCGGAAAGGCGCCATCGTCGACGATTGCGCCATCCGGCGGCACGGCGATCCGCCATGAAAGCGCGCCGCGCGATGCGCTGATGGCTGGCCGTCCCGCCCGGGGGATCGCAGCCAGGGCGGCGTCGAGATCGTCGGTGCGGAGCACCCATGTATGGAAGGCGGGGCCGGCGGCGAGGCGCGCCCACACCTCATCGTCGTCGAGCGCAAACCAGCGCGGCCGCGGCGGAGGTCCTGCGTCCGGGTCAATCGCGATCACTTCGAGGAACAGATCGTCTCCCAGCCGCAGCAGGCGGTTATGGGTGTTCATCGGCGTATGGCTGCCGCCGGCCGGGACTTCGACCCCGAGCGCGTCGCGCACATAGTCGCACCCTTCCGCGAGCGTGCGCGCGGCGATGACGATGTGATCGAGCCAAAGCTTCATGCCGGGCTCATGCCCCGCCGGCTCCGGCCGCGCAAGCTTGCGTCAGATCCCGCTTGCTCTTACCAGCGCCCCGATGCCCGAGCTTCCCGAAGTCGAAACCGTGCGCCGCGGATTGCAGCCTGCGATGGAAGGCCATTCCTTCGTGCGCGTGGAGCAGCGCAGGCGCGACCTGCGCTTCCCATTCCCGAAGGATTTCGCCGCGCGCCTCGAAGGCCGCACCGTCACCTCGCTGGCGCGGCGGGCGAAGTATCTCATCGCCGATCTCGACGACGGCATGGCGCTGATCATGCATCTTGGCATGAGCGGCCGCTTCATCGTGACGGACCCGAACGGCAAGTCGCGCGAGCCGGGCGAATTCTATCATGACGAGAATCGCGACCGCACCCATGATCACGTGGTGTTCCATCTCTCCAA
>JBEVKO010000112.1:0-3901 GCA_040509705.1 Beijerinckiaceae bacterium | reverse complement strand
GACTATTCCTACGATGGAGTCACGCGCTGCGTGGAACAGTCGCTCCTGCGCCTCGCCATCTCGCGGATCGACATTCTGCTCATCCACGACGTCGATGTCTGGACCCATGGCGATGAGATGGAGCGGCGCTTCAAGGAAGCGATGGAGGGCGCCTACAGGGCGCTCGATAAGCTGCGGGCCGAGAAGTCGGTGAAGGCGATCGGCGTCGGTCTCAACGAAGCCGACATGTGCGAACGCTTCGCGCGCGCCGGCGATTTCGACTGCATGCTGCTCGCCGGCCGCTATTCGTTGCTCGAACAGGACTCGCTGAATTCATTTCTTCCGCTCGCGATGGAGAAGAACATCTCGATCCTGCTCGGCGGCGTGTTCAATTCCGGCATCCTCGCTACCGGTCCGACGCCCGGCGCGAAGTACAACTATCGCGATGCGCCGCCGGAGATCATGGCGCGCGCAGGCCGCATCGAGCAGATCTGCAAGAGCCACAACGTGCCGCTGGCGGTTGCGGCGATGCGTTTTCCGCTTGGCCATCCCGCCATCGCCTCGGTCGTGCTCGGCGCTGTCTCGCCGCAGGAAATCGCGCGAAATGTCGAGGGCTTCAGCCAACGCGTCCCGCAGGCGCTGTGGAAGGATCTGAAAGCGGCGGGGCTGATGCGTGAGGACGCGCCGACGCCGCCCGAGGCGCTTTCCTGATCATGATGATGGACGCGCATCAGCATTTCTGGCGCGTCGCGCGCGGCGACTATGGCTGGCTGACCCCATCGCTCGGTCCGCTCTACCGCGATTATGGTCCGGCCGATCTCAAGCCTTTTCTCGACCGGCATGGGATAGCGCGAACCATTCTCGTGCAGGCGGCCGAGACCGTCGCCGAGACCGAATTCATGCTCGAGATCGCGCGCGACGCCGACTTCGTCGCCGGCGTCGTCGGGTGGGTCGATCTTGAATCGCCGGATGCGACTGAGACCATTGACAGGCTGGCGCGCCACGAACTTCTCGTCGGCTTGCGACCGATGGTGCAGGACATGGCGGACGACGACTGGCTCGCCCGCGCTCCGATCGATCGCGCGCTGGATGCGATGCGTGCGCATGGCCTGGTGTTCGATGCGCTGGTGAAGCCGCGACACCTGTCGCGGCTGCTCGCCTTCGTCGATCGCAACGCCGAGCTGCCGGTGGTGCTTGATCACTGCGCCAAGCCCGATATCCGCAATTTCAACTACAGCCCGTGGCTGGCCGACATCGAGGCGCTGGCGGAGCGTCCCCATGTCTGCTGCAAGCTGTCCGGCATCGTGACCGAAGCCGCCGCCGATTGGACGACGGATGACCTGAAATTGCCTGCGACCCATGTCATCAGCGCCTTCGGAGCTGATCGCATTCTTTGGGGATCCGACTGGCCCGTCGTGAATCTGGCGGGCGGCTATGACCCCTGGCGCGCGGCGACGATGACATTGCTTGATGAGCTCGATCCGGAGCACCGCGCAGCCGTCCTCGGCGCCAACGCGCGTCGCGTTTACCTGGCTAAACGAGGCCGACGCTGATGATGCTGAAGGGACTTGATCCGCTTCTGACGCCCGATCTGTTGTGGGTGCTCGCGAGCATGGGGCATGGCGATGATCTCGCGCTGGTCGATTCCAATCATCCAGCCGAAACGATTGCGCGCGCGACGACGAGCGGTCGACTTGTGCGTCTTCCCGGCGTCGCCATCGATCGCGCAGCGCAGGCGATACTCTCGGTCTATCCGCTCGATGCGTTCGTCGATGATCCGGTCCGCCGCATGCAGGTCGTCGGCAAGCCGGACGAGATTCCGGAGATTCAAAAGGAGGTCGCAGCCATTGCTGCCGCCGCGGGCTTCCGCGGCGCGATCGCGAGCATCGAGCGCTTCGCCTTCTACGATGCGGCGCGGAAGGCGTTCGCCGTGGTGCAGGCTGGCGATCCGCGACCTTATGGCTGCTTTCTTCTTCGCAAGGGTGTGATCGCCGGCGAGAAGCCATGAGCGCGGCCCGGCTCCTAGGTCGGAATCTCCGCCAGCGCCGTCTGAATTTCCTGGATCAGCCAGTTGAGGGTTTCCGGCGCGACGACGCGTCGAGCGACCAGCGACCGCGGGTCGGTTCGGAAGCGCTCGTCGAGCGATGCAAGTCGCTTCGCCATGGCTTTGGCTTGTTCCTTGTCGTCCGCCGCGCGCGCGGCGAGCAGGCGGGCGAGTACGCTCAGCGAGTCCGCGTCCGATGCGATGGCTTTCGCATGCGAAATGGCCGCCGAGCGGTCGTTGAGCAGGAGGGCGGACACAACCAGCCAGAAGTCGTGATAGGGCGAGCGCACCTGCATGTAACCCGCCGCTTCCAGGAGCCGGTCGCGCCCGCCCCGGATGTCGGCGCCGCTCTGCACCAGCCGCGCACCGTCGTCGGCGATGACGTCCGGATCGATGGGATTGAGCATTAGCGCCCGCTCGCCGGCTTTGAGCGCCGGGCCGATGTCGTTGCGGGTGAAGAGTGCGCCCATCAGCGCCTGTTGCGCTCGCGCGCTCGCCGGTCCCGCGTCGACCGCATCGCGCGCATGGACGAGCGCCCGGTCGAGGGCGGAGCCCGGCAACGGATTGTAGTCCAGCCGGTACTCGTCGAGCGCGAGGAACGAGAGATGCGCTTGCACCAGCGAGTTGGCTTGTCCGCGCTCTGCGATCTTCAGGAGGCATTCGCGCGCCTGCGCGTGACGTTCGCGCGTCGGCTCGCGCCAATAGAGTTGCGCCGCATAAAGACAAGCTCCGTCGCCGCCGCTGTCGTTTGCGAGTCGGGCGTGCTGGTCCGCGGCGATAACGCCGTATTGCTGGGCAAGATCAATCGCCGGCCCGCGCAGCGCGGTCTGTTCGGAAACGGCCTTGGAATCGGGACCGGGCGGAGCGCCGTCGGGCTGAAAGGAAATAAACTCTCGCGCGAGCAGGATGTCGCGTGAACCGGGCGCCAGAACCGCGACGCCGAAGCCGAAGCCGCCGTCGGGTCGGCGAATGACCCGGCCGCGGAGTATGTACTCGCTTTTTTCGTCGTTCGACGCCGGGGCGGAGGGGCTGAAGACCCGGATTTCGTCAAACCGAGACAGGTTGACTGCAAGCCGCTCGGCGAGCAGGCGCGCAAGGCGCCCCGGCGCTTCAGGTTCTCCAACCGCTTCGAAATTCGCGACCCGCACGACGGGCAGCCTCATTTCGCGGGGCTCAAGAGCGACGTCGACAGGAGCCCGCGCCGCGTTGCCGGGCCGTTCCTGCCCGATCAGCGCGGCTGCGAGCAGCGTGGCGGCGATGGCGGCGATGCATGCGAGGACCGCGATGAGCCTCCGCCGGACCATCGGCTGCGGCTGCTGCTGGGGCGGCGGCGGCGCAACCTGCGAAAGCACGGCCGCTTGCGGGCTTCCATTTGTCGCATTTCCGTTTGGCGCACTCTCGGGAATGGACGCCGGCGTGACCGGGGCGTTATCTCTGGCCTCGGACGTCCGTTCGCGAAATTGCGGGATGTAGCCGCCGACCGGAATGTCGATGATGATCGGATCGTCGCGGCCCGGGCCTTCGTAATAGGCTTTGAGCGCCTGCCGCAGGCGCCGCGCCTCGACGCGCACGATCGGATCGTTCTGCGGATCGAAGTTGGGTGAGCGGCCGAGTGCTTCCACCGCGATCGTGTAGCCCTTGAGCTCGTGGCCCCGGCCGGCAAGCGTCTCCTGAACGACATAGTCGAGGAAGCTGACGAGCTGCGGCGAAGTGGCGATAGGCCCCGCTGTCCGCAGCCGCAGGAGTTGCGCGCGAATGTCATCAGGCTCGGCCAGAGCGGTCATCAACTGCCCTCCGCAGGGGCCGGCGCCGCAGGATCAGGCGCCTGACGCAGGGTAGCATGTCGCCGCCGAAACGGCCAAGCGAAGCCCCATCGTA
>JBEVKO010000111.1:0-4191 GCA_040509705.1 Beijerinckiaceae bacterium | reverse complement strand
CTGCTCGACGATGTCCGGTTCGACGCCGCCGATCTGGGCGAGCGCGGTCTTGGCGAGTCGCGCCGAGACGCCGATGCGCAGCGCGCCGGTCAGCAGCTTCAGGAGCGCCCAGCGCCCGGTCTCGTCGAGCGCGTCAAGGAAGCGAGCGATCAGCTTGGGCGTTTCGAGCCGCGATGTGCTCGCGAACGCATCGACCGCTTCGGCCAGCGTCGGCGATCCGTGCGCATCAGGCAAGGAGGGCCGCCACAGCAGCGCGACGGTTTCCGAAAGATCGCCGACATAGTCGTAGGACAGCCCGAACAGCACCGGATCGATGCGCTCGAGCACCAGCGTGCGGATGAGCGCGGGCTTGGCGTTGGGAAAATTCAGCCCGTCCGTCATGGCCGCGAGCGCATAGCCGCGGTCCGGATCGCCGACGCGTTGGAAATAATCCTTGAGCAACGCCAGCTTTGCGTTCCGCCGCGGCTCGTAAGCGAGGCGGTCGAGCAGGTCCGCGAAATGCTTCATGTGAGGTCTGCGCCTTCGCCGCTCTCGCGCGGCGTCTCGTCAGGCTCGGCCTCGCCTTCCTCGCCGTACCCCACGATGCGAAGCGGTCGCGCCCTGACGCCCTGCGTTGCGCACCAGTGGCAGAGCGCATCTTCCTGTCCGTGGGTGACCCAGATTTCGCCGGCGCCGACCTCGCGGATGGTGGCGCACAGATCGTCCCAGTCCGCATGATCGGACACGACGAGCGGCAGCTCGACGCCGCGCTGACGCGCGCGCGCCCGCACCCGCATCCAGCCCGATGCGAACGCCGTGACGGGATCGGCGAAGCGCCGCGACCAGAGGTCCTGGATCGCGCTCGGCGGGCAAAGCACGATCTCGCCCTTGAGTTCCTTGCGCTCGACCGACGACGCCAGCCTGATTTCGCCGAGCGCGACGCCCTGGCTCTCATAAAATTCCATGAGCTTCTGCAGGGCGCCATGAATGTAGATCGGCCGCCCGTATCCAGCCGCGCGGAGTAGCGCGACCATGCGCTGCGCCTTGCCGAGCGCATAGGCGCCAATGACATGGGCGCGCTCGGGAAAGAGCGCGACGGAAGAAAGGAGCTTCGCGATTTCCCCTTCGAGCGGCGGATGACGAAACACCGGCAGACCGAAGGTCGCCTCGGTGATGAAGACGTCGCAGGGAACGGGCTCGAAGCCGGCGCAGGTCGGGTCGGGCGCGCGCTTGTAGTCTCCCGAGGCGACGATGCGCATTCCACCATGTTCGACGACGATCTGCGCCGAACCGAGCACATGGCCGGCCGGCGCGAAGGTGAAGCTCACGCCATTGATGCGCACCGGCGTTCGCCAGCCCGCAACCTGGGTCGAACCGGCGAAGGCGCCGCCGTAGCGGACCTCCATGACGCCGAGAGTCTCCATCGTTGCGAGCACGGCCCCATGGCCGGCGCGCGCATGATCGGAGTGACCATGCGTGATCAGCGCGCGTGCGACCGGGCGCACCGGGTCGATGTAGGCGTCCGCCGGCGGGCAGTAGAGACCCTGCGCCGTCGGCGCGAGAAGATCGCTTGCGCGCATGCGGACACCATCGACAAAAGCCCATCAATGACAATACGAATGGGCGGACGAGCCAGGCGATTCAAATGGGCGAATGAGCCAGGTGTTTCAATCGAGCGGCGATTTGATCGCCGATCGGCGATTTGAATATGCGAAGGCGGCGGCAGCGGAGGGGGATCCCGCTGCGGCGCAGGATCTTTTGCTGCAAACGATAGAGGTCGCGCCAGACTGGCCGGCCGCCTGGTTTGCGCTCGGCGATGCGCGGCTGGCCCTCGACGATATCGAGGGCGCGCGCGAGGCTTTCGACCGCTGTCGCGCGCTCGACCCGGCGGACGAGCAGGGCGCCGCGATCGCGCTGGCGGCGCTCGAGTCCGGGAACTCAGGTCAGGGCCTCGAGATGAGCGTCGGTTATGTGCGCAATCTCTTTGATCAGTATGCCGAGCGCTTCGATTCGCATCTCACAAAGCATCTTGCTTACCGCGGACCGGAGCTGATCCGCGATGCGATTGCGCGCGCCTGCGCCATCGAAGGCGTGCGTCCGCCCTTCGCCCGCGCGCTGGATATTGGATGCGGGACGGGCCTGCTGGGCGAGCAGTTGCAGGACATGGCGAAGGCGATCGAAGGGATCGACCTCTCGCCGCGCATGATCCGCATGGCGAAGAAGCGCGACTGCTACGACCGGCTCTCGACCGGCGACATGCTGGCGTTCCTGCGCGAGGGCGACGCCGGGAGATACGACTTGATCGCCGCCGCGGATGTGTTCGTCTATGTGGGCGATCTCGGGCCGGTTGTCTCGGCCGCGGCGCGCGCGCTGAAGCCGCGCGGCCTTTTCGCTTTCAGCATCCAGCGCGGCGACGCCGCGGACTATGCGCTCGGCCGCGACCGCCGCTTTTTCCACCGGCCGGCCTATGTCGAGGCGGTCCTGAAGTCATGCGGCTTCAACGTCGTGCGCAATGAGGCCAATTCCACGCGGATCGAGAACGGCGCGCCGGTCCCCGGCGCGATATTCGTCGCAATCAAGCGAAGGTGAGCGCCGTCAGTTTGCGTCGTAAGGGGGTATTCCGAGCCGCCCGAAGCCCGGCAATTTGAGCGCCGGACGCCTGATATCGAGGCCCGCCACGAGCCCGAGAATATTCACCTCGAGTCCTTCGACCCAGCCGATGCTGAGCCCGAGCGCGCCCTGCGCCGAAAGCTGCAGGCCGGTATGGCTCGGCGTCGCCCCGAAATAGAAGGACGATCCGCGAAAGTCCTTTCCGATGCCGGTGGGGAGCAACGCGATGGGCGCGTCCATCGCCGCGATCAGTTCGGCGACGAAGCTGTTGGAGTTGGGGCCCGGCCACGTCACATAATCGTCGCGCGTGATGGCCCGATAGCGGGCGATGGCCGCCTGCACTTGCGGGATCGCGCGATCCGCCGCTTCGCCCTCGAGCTTGCCGACCAGCACTGGATCGTCGCCGAACCAACGTCCATCGGGCGCCCAGCCGTTTTCGCGAAGGCCCGCCCAGCGCGTCACGTCGTAGCGCATGTAGCGATGAGCGCCATGCTCTTTCAGAACGATCCAGTGGTGATGGGCGAAGATGCCGCGCTGGCGCGCGACGCGTCCGGCGAAAATATGGATGGTCGCTGGCTGGTGCGCGTCGGCCGGAGGCAGGATTCGAGCGCTCGCCCAGTCGACGCGCGCAAAGCTCGCCTCGCGATCCTGGGACATCCACACAGCCGCATGCAGCCCGAGCGGCGCAAGATAGAGCGCAGCAAACACGAACAGGAGGCGTCGGATAAATCGCTTGGTCATCGTGGCCAAGGTGGCTGAACGGCGACCCGTTCGCAAGACAGGGTGTCGCTCTGGGATTGATTTCCGGAACCGGCGCGCCATTATCTGGGCGGAAAAGAGGGACGAACGATGCGGCCGGCGCTGGTTGTCGCACTTGCCTGTCTGGCGGGCGCCTGCGCGAGGTCCGACAGGCCGGCGATCCTCGCGCCGCCTGCGACGGTGACGATCCTCGCGGCGACGACGCGCGGGCCGAGCGAAACGCCCGGAGAGCTGTTTGGAGGCGAGCACGGGGCCGCGGTGACCTTCGCCCATCACGTCATCGCGACGCCGCCGAACCGGCCCGTGGGGGACGTCATCATGGCGGACCGCGAGACAGACGCCCATCCAGACCAGCATTTCCGCATCACGGCGACTCGCGTCCCGCTCGCCGAGAAGGATATGGCCGCCTACATCGCAGCGGCGCGGCGAAAGCAGCTCGCGGCGATTGTGTTCGTGCATGGATTCAACAATACATATCGCGCCGGCCTCTATCGCGCCGCCCAGATCACCGCGGATCTGAACGCCATTGAAGCGCCCATGTTTTTCAGCTTCGCTTCAGCCGGCAGCTTGCTGAACTATTGGACGGATCGCGGCAATGCGGAGAAGGCCGCTCCCGCATTCGCGCGCTTCATCGAAAAGGCCTCGGCGCAGGCGGGCGGGCAGATCGACGTCGGCGCGCATTCCATGGGCGCGTGGATGACCGTGCTCGCGCTGAAGGACATCGCCGGTCGTCACCGAGGACGGTCGCGGCCGATCATCCGCGGACTCATGCTCGCGGCGCCTGACATCGATGCGGAAGAGTTTATCGCGATCTGGCCGCGCATACGGCCAATGGCGGCGAAC
>JBEVKO010000110.1:0-5561 GCA_040509705.1 Beijerinckiaceae bacterium | reverse complement strand
CTGCTTGTTCTGCCGGTTGGCGACGAGGTCGTCGACGACGGAGGGGTCGGCCAGCGTCGAGGTATCGCCGAGCGCGGAAAAATCGTCTTCGGCGATGTTCCTGCGGATGCGCCGCATGATCCTGCCGGAGCGCGTCTTGGCAGGCCGGGCGCGAACTGCAGCTTGTCGGGCGAGGCGATCGCGCCGATCTCCTTGCGGACATGGGCGACGAGTTCCTTGCGCAAGTCCTCGGTGGCCTCGACGCCCGACATCAGAGTGACGTAGCTGTAGATGCCCTGCCCCTTGATGTCATGCGGGTAGCCGACGACCGCCGCTTCCGACACTTTCGGATGCGCGACCAAAGCCGATTCGACTTCCGCCGTACCCATGCGATGGCCGGACACATTGATCACATCGTCCACGCGGCCGGTGATCCAGTAATAGCCGTCCTTGTCGCGGCGGCAGCCGTCGCCGGTGAAATACTTGTTCGCGTAGGTTGCGAAGTAGGTGTCCATGAAGCGCTGGTGGTCGCCATAGACCGTGCGCATCTGGCCCGGCCAGGAATCGGCCAGCACGAGATTGCCCGCGCACGCGCCTTGCTGGATTTCGCCGTTCGAATCGACGACTTCGGGTCGGATGCCGAAGAACGGCCGCGTCGCGGATCCGGGCTTCAAAGCGATCGCGCCCGGCAACGGCGTGATGAGAATGCCGCCGGTTTCCGTCTGCCACCATGTATCGACGACTGGCGCCTTCTTGTTGCCGACAACTCTGTAATACCACTCCCAGGCCTCGGGATTGATCGGCTCGCCGACGGATCCGAGCAGCTTCAACGATTTGCGACTCGTCTTCTTCACCGGCTTATCGCCTGCCTGCATGAGCGAGCGGATCGCGGTCGGCGCCGTGTAGAAAATGTTGACCTTGTGCTTGTCGACGACATTCCAGAAACGCGAGATCGTCGGATAAGTCGGCACGCCTTCGAACATCAGCGTGGTCGCGCCATTCGCCAGCGGCCCATACAGGATGTAGGTGTGGCCCGTCACCCAGCCGACGTCGGCCGTGCACCAGTAGATGTCGCCGTCGTGATAGTCGAAGACGTAGTGATGCGTCATGGACGCGTAGACGAGATATCCGCCCGTGGTGTGAAGGACGCCTTTGGGTTTGCCCGTCGAGCCCGACGTATAGAGAATGAAGAGCGGATCCTCGGCGTTCATGGATTCCGGCGGGCAATGCGCTGAAACCTTCGCCGCCTCTTCATGGTGCCAGACGTCGCGGCCGGGCCTCATGTCCACCGCGCCGCCGGTGCGCTTCACGACGATGACGCGCTTAATGCCGCCCTTTACCTTCGCGTCGGCGGCGTCGACATTCTTCTTCAACGGCACGGGCCGGCCGCCCCGAACGCCTTCGTCGGCCGTGATCACGATCTGCGAATCGCAATCCTCGATGCGCTGCGCCAGCGAATCCGGCGAGAAGCCGCCAAACACGACCGAATGGACGGCGCCGATGCGCGTGCAGGCGAGCATCGCATAGGCCGCCTCCGGGATCATCGGCAGATAAATGGTGACGCGATCGCCCTTCTTGACGCCGTTCGCCTTGAGCACGTTCGCGAACCGGCAGACCTCGGCATAAAGCTCGCCGTACGAGATCTTTCTTGATTCTTTCGGATTGTCTCCCTCCCAGATGATCGCCGTCTGCTCGGCGCGCGTCGCCAGATGGCGATCGACGCAATTGTAGGCGACGTTGGTTTCGCCATCCTCATACCATTTGATCGAAACGGCGCCGGGCGCGTAGGAAACGTTCTTGACCTTCGTGTAGGGCTTGAACCAGTCAATGCGCTTGCCGTGTTCGCCCCAGAAAACTTCGGGATCCTTCACCGATGTGGCGTACATCTTCTTGTATTTGGCGTCATTGACATAGGCCCGCTTCGCCCAGGCGGCCGGGACCTTGTGAATCAGTTCAGACATCTTTTCCTCCCGCTGGGGCGGCGCGCGCGCTGAATTTTCCGGCATCATAGGGAGGCCGGTTCAACCGGCAAGAGCCGCCGGCGTCGACTTTCGTCGGTCATTCCAACGTCGCATCGGTTGCGGATCCGTTCGGTTCATGGCTGACTGGCGGAATTGCCCGAGACCGGATTTCACGCTCATGCCCAAGAATGTCGTGTTCTTCTGCGATGGCACTGGCAACAACAAGGATTTCGGTATTCCAACCAACGTCGCGCGGCTCTTTCAGCGGGCGCTCGACGAAACCGCGGGGCCGGGCGGCGCCCCGTCGCGCCAAAAAACCGCCTATGATGCGGGGATCGGCGCGGAGTTCGGCGATCTGGTCGCCAAGACCACGGGCTCGGGCATCTCCCAGAACATCCGCGACGGCTACGATTTCATCGCCGGGGCTTATGATCCAGGCGACCGCATCTATCTCATCGGCTTCAGCCGCGGCGCGTATACGGCCCGCAGCATAGGCGGCATGCTCGGCCTCATGGGACTGCCGCGGCGGCAACAAGCTGGCGGCAAGGACATCCGGTCAGACGACGCCCTGCGCAAGACGCTGATGGACAGGGCCTACGCCATCTACAAGACCGGCCAGGGCGACGAGCAGCGCCAGGAACGCAAGCGCAAGTCCGCCGAATTTCAGCGCGAGGTCGGCTATCCCGAGCACGCCGATCCCAGAACGCGAGCGCCCCATTTCATCGGCGTATGGGATACGGTGCGATCGCTCGGTGTTCCAGTTGGCGTGCGCGACTGGGAATTCGCCTTCTGGACCCATCGCTTCCACGACCATGAGCTCAACCCGCACGTGGCGCATGCCTATCACGCGCTGTCGATCGACGACGAGCGGCTGCAGTTTCTTCCGACCATCTGGAACGAGCCCACACAGGCGCAGAAGGCCGCTGAAGCGGCCGGTGCGCCCAACCCGCAATCATTCGAGCAGCTCTGGTTCCCGGGCGTGCATTCCGACATCGGCGGCGGCTATGGCAATCATGAACTGGCGGACATCACATTGCGCTGGATGATCGAACGCGCGGCGCGCGCCGGCATACTGTTTAAGCCGCCCTTCGACTCAGATCCGATGCGCGGTCTGACCGATGTCCCGCATGGCGAGGTTCACGATTCGCGACCGGATTTTTGGACAAAGTTGCTCTATCCGCGTCAGCCGCGTCAGGTGGCGCGCGGTTTTCAGAACCCGGAGGAAAAGCTGATCGCGGCCATCGGCCCGGGACTGGTCCACAACACATGGCGCCGGCGATTCATCCACTGGTTCGGAACCAACGCTGCTTATCGTCCCGAAAGCCTCGCGCCGCATCCCGACTATCAGACGGCGCAGCGTCAGATGAGCGCCGGACAGAACCCGCCGCCCGGCCCGCTCCGCTTCACCGTCTGAGCTTGCTACAGGCCGACCATGCCGATCACGGCGCCCTGAATGAGCAGGACGCCGAGCCAGTGTCCACCATCGATCAGCGTCAGCGACGTCCTGCGCATGCCGAAGGCATAGTTCGTCGCGATCGTCGTCACCACGAAGCCCAGCCAGAGAAGGAACCCGGAGAGCAGACCGCCTCGCACGGTGAAAGCCGAAGCGCCCAGATGCCCCATAAGCGCTGCGAACACATACGCCATGATGAGAAGACTGATGAACGCGACCAGGAACGGCGCCGGCCGCCGCTCTGCCCCGCCTTCGATGCGCGCGCGCTGGTCCGGCGTAAATTCGGACGCCGCAAGCCAGGGTTTGGCGAGAGTCATGTACCAGGCTGCGCCGAAGAAGAAACTCGCAAAGGCCGCCAGCGCGACGGCAACATAGTTCACGCCCAGAAAGACCATGGCGTTTCCCTCAATACGAGCGTCACAGGCCGCCCATCTTGCAGACCTGCTTCCATTCCGCGTCGGTTACCGGCTGCACCGACAGTCGCGACAGCCTGACCAGCGCCATGTTCGCGAGCTTCGGCTCAGCCTTCACCTGCTGCATCGTCACAGGCTTCGGCATCGGCTTGACGGCCTTGAAATCGACAAGCACCCAAGGTTCGCCGGGCGTTTCCGGATCGGGATAGGCTTCCTTGATCACGCTGACGACGCCGACAATCGCGAGGCCTTCGTTAGAGTGATAGAAAAAGGCTTCATCTCCCGTCTTCATCTTCATCATGTTGAGTTTGGCCGCGTGGTTGCGCACGCCGTTCCAGGGCGTGCCCTTGGCGCCGGCCTTGACCTGCTGGTCCCAGGACCAGGCCGACGGCTCCGATTTGATCAGCCAATGGGCCATGACGGGCTTCTCTCCTCTGTCCGAGCGTCGTTCGGCCTTAGTCGCCGCTCTTCTCTTGCGCCTGCTGCGTGATCTGCTCGTTCCAGAAGCGGATCATCTCCCGCGTTAGATTTTCATACTCCGCAGGGGTCATTTCGATGCGCGTGTCGCCTTCGCCGAACGGCAGGACGACGACATAGCGTTCGCCGCCATCGGATCGGCGCCTGCGGCGTTCGACAACCGGCCGCGCCAGCTGCCGACCGATCGCGACCGGCAGACTCGAGGCGATCACATCGGAGCCGATGACCGCGCGCGCGGCGGCGACGCCCTTGAAGATCCGCTTGAGGAAATCAGATCCGCTTTCCGCCATCGCTGTTACTTGATCTCCTACGTCTATCTCTCCGCGCGAACCGGGCGCGTCATCAATTCCCGCACCGCATCGTCGACGGTCACCCGCCCCGCGATCAGCGCCGCGACCGTCTGCGCGATCGGCATGCTGACGCTCCGCGCCGTCGCGAGCTTCACCAGAATATCGGCGGTGTAAGCGCCCTCGGCAAGCTGGCCGCCGCCGGCGCGGGTTGGCGCAACGCCGCGCCCCAGATCTTCGCCAAAGGCGAAGTTGCGCGACTTGGCGGAGCTGCAGCTCAGCACGACGTCGCCAAGTCCCGACAGGCCCATCAGCGTTTCCGGCGCGCCGCCCATCGCTGCCGCGAAGCGTTGCAGTTCTGCGAAACCGCGCGCGACCAGCGCGGCGCGCGCGCTCTCGCCGAGCCCCTTGCCGACGACAACTCCGGCGGCGATGGCGAGCACATTCTTCGCGGCGCCGCCGATCTCGACGCCGCACATGTCAGTTGCGTGATAGAGCCGAAGGCTCGTCGTGGAGAGATCCTCCGCGATCGCGCGCGCAACGCCTTCGTCCGCGCAGGCCAGCGTCACGGCTGTCGGCAGCCCGCGCGACACGTCGGCGGCGAAACTTGGTCCGGACAGCGCTGCAACCGGCGAGCGTGGGAGCGCCTCAGCGATGATCGCACTGGGGAAGCGACCCGATGCGCGATCAATTCCTTTCGCCGTCGAGACGACAGCCACATCAGGAGAGATGTGGCGAGCGATGCGGCGCGAGGTCTCCCGCACGCTCTGCGCCGGCGTTGCGAGGACGATAAGATCGGCGGCGGCGATGCGAGTATCATCGGCCGTCGGCGAAACCGTCGCAGCAAGGGTCACGCCCGGGAGCCGGCGCGCATTCTCCATTTGCGCCGTCATCTCGCGCGCATGCTCCGGATCGCGCGCAATCAGCGACACGGCGCGATCATCTCGCGCAAAGGCGTTTGCGAGCGCAGTGCCCCAGGCGCCTGCGCCGA
>JBEVKO010000109.1:0-4644 GCA_040509705.1 Beijerinckiaceae bacterium | reverse complement strand
CGAGGATATCGGCCTGCTGATGGGCGGCGTGCATGGCGAGCAGGAGCAGACGCATGCTGCGGCTTGAACCGAGGCGCGAGCCGAGCCAGGCGATGCGCGCCTTCGCGCCGGTTCTCGCGATCGCCCTGACGCTGGTTGCAGGCTTCGTGCTCTTCACGCTGATGGGCTACAACGGCGGTCTCGCGATCGAGGAGATGATGCTCGCGCCGGTGCTGGAAACGCATCGCTGGCCGGACCTTCTCGTCAAGGCGGCGCCCCTCATTCTCATCGCCACCGGCCTCTCGATCGGCTTTCGCGCCAATGTGTGGAATATCGGCGCCGAAGGCCAGTATGTGATGGGCGCCATCGCCGGGTCCGGCGTCGCGCTCGCGACATGGGAGATGTCCGGCGTCTGGATTCTTCCTGCGATGCTCATCGCCGGCGTGCTCGGCGGCATGTTCTGGGCCGCTATTCCCGCGTTGCTGCGGGTGCGCTGGCGCGTCAGCGAAATCCTGACGAGCCTGATGCTCACTTATGTCGCGATTCAGTTTCTCTATTATCTTGTGCGCGGGCCGTGGAAAGATCCGCAGGGCTTCAATTTCCCGCAGACGCGCATGTTCAACGACAGCCAGACGCTGCCGACGATGATGGAAGGCTCGCTCATCCATCTCGGCATCCCGATTGCGCTCATCGTCGCGCTCGCAGCCTGGATCGTGATGGAGCGGACGCTGTTCGGCTACGGCGTGCGCGTCGTCGGGCTGGCGCCGGCTGCGGCGCGCCATGCCGCATTCTCGGAGAACGGGACGATCTGGTCGTGTCTTCTGATCGGCGGCGGACTCGCGGGCCTCGCCGGCGTTCTGGAGGCTGCGGGCCCGTTCGGCCAGCTCGTGCCGCAGTTTCCCACCAACTACGGATTCACCGCAATCATCGTCGCGTTCCTCGGCCGGCTGCATCCGCTCGGCGTCGTCATCGGCGCGATCGTGCTCGCCATCACCTATGTCGGCGGCGAGCTCGCGCAGACGAAGGCCGGCCTGCCGCAGGCCGCCGCCGGAGTCTTCCAGGCGATGCTGCTGTTCTTCCTCCTCGCGGTCGACGTTCTCGTGCGTTACCGCATCCGCCTTGCAGGGCGCGTGCGCGCGAAGGGGGGCGCGGCATGAGGGCGCATCATCCCCTCATCCGGCGGCTTCGCCGCCACCTTCTCCCCATGAATTGGGGAGAAGGAGTTGGCGCCATCGCGCCGCCTTCTCCCGTCGGAAAGAAGGTGGCCCGAAGGGCCGGATGAGGGACGCGCGATGACCACCGCAATCCTCATCTCCATCGTCATGACGATCCTGGTCGCCGCGACGCCGATTCTTTTGGCGGCGCTCGGCGAACTCGTGGTCGAAAAATCCGGCGTGCTCAATCTCGGCGTCGAAGGCATGATGCTCTGCGGCGCGGTGTGCGGCTTTGGAGCGACCGCGCTTTCCGGCAGCCTGTTCATCGGCTTCCTCGCGGCCACGCTGGCGGGCGTCGCAGCGGCGATGATCTTCGCGGTGCTGTCGCTCCATCTCACCGCGAACCAGGTCGCAACGGGCCTGGCGCTTACGATTTTCGGCGTCGGCGTGTCCTCGCTGATCGGCAAGCCCTTCGTTGGTCGCACCGTCGGGCGCCTCGAGCCTTTTTTCCCCGCCTACCTCTCCGAGCACCCGCTGCTGCGCCTTGTGTTCGGCTACGACATCCTCGTGTATGCAGCGATCGCGCTGACATTTGCGGTCGCGTGGTTTCTGAGATCGACGCGCCCCGGCCTTGTGCTGCGCGCGGTCGGGGAATCGGATTCCTCCGCCCATGTCATCGGCTATCCCGTGATCGCGATCCGCACGGCGGCGACAGCGTTCGGCGGCGCGCTCGCCGGGATCGGCGGCGCCTATTTTTCGCTCGCCCTGACGCCGATGTGGGCTGACCGGCTGACGGCCGGGCGCGGTTGGATCGCGCTGGCGCTCGTCGTCTTCGCCTCGTGGCGTCCGCGCCGCCTTCTTCTCGGGGCGTGGCTGTTCGGCGCCGTGATGACGCTCGAACTCCAGGCCAAGGCGATGGGCGCGACATGGCTTGCGCCGGAGTTCCTCGCCATGCTCCCATATCTTGCGACCGTGGCTGTGCTCACGCTGATCTCGATGCGCCGCGCCGGCGCCGAGGGGGGCGCGCCGGCCTGTCTCGGCAAACCTTTCGCAGCTTGAAGAAACGTCACAGAGGAGAACGAAATGTCACGCCTGGATCGCAGAACCTTGCTCGCCGGCGCCGCCGGCGCGGCGGCGCTGCCGCTCATCGCCCGCGACGGGCTCGCGCAGGCGCCGATGCAGGTCGGCTTCGTCTATGTCGGACCCGTGGGCGATCACGGCTGGACCTGGACGCACAATCAGGGACGGCTCGCGCTCGAAAAGGAACTTGGCGCGAAGGTGAAGACGAACTTCGTCGAGAATGTCGCCGAAGGCCCCGACGCCGAGCGCGTCAACCGCCAGCTCGCGCAGGCCGGCAACAAGCTGATCTTCACAACGTCGTTCGGCTTCATGCAGCCGACTGCGCGCGTCGCCAAGCAGTTCCCGAACGTCTATTTCGAACATGCGACGGGCTACACGCGCGACAAGAATCTCGCGACCTACAATGCGCGCTTCTATGAAGGCCGCGCCGTCATCGGCACGATCGCCGGCATCATGTCGAAGTCGGGCAAGGCAGGCTACATCGCCTCCTTCCCGATCCCTGAAGTGGTGATGGGCATCAACGCTTTCACGCTCGCCGCGCGCAAGGTCAATCCGAAGTTCGAGGTGAAGGTGATCTGGGCCTCGACCTGGTACGATCCTGCGAAAGAGGCGGACGCGGCGAAGGCGCTCATCGACCAGGGTTGCGACATGATCACCCAGCACACCGATTCCGCCGCGGCCCTGCAGGCGGCGGAACAGCGCGGCGTGTTCGCCTTCGGCCAGGCGTCGGACATGAAGTCCTTCGCGCCCAAGGCGCATCTTACGGCCATCGTGGACGACTGGTCGCAGTATTACATCGACCGCACCAAGCTCGCGCTCGACGGCAAATGGGCGAGCCACGACGTGTGGGGCGGCATCAAGGACGGCTTCGTGAAGATCGCGCCCTATAACGACGCCGTCACGCCCGAAGCGCGCGCCGCCGCCGACAAGGTGAAGAATGAGATCGTCGCAGGAACGCTCCATCCCTTCACCGGTCCGATCAAGGACCAGAAGGGCGTCGAGCGCCTCAAGGCCGGCGAAAAGGCGAGCGACGAGGCGATGAACAAGATGGACTGGTACGTCGAGGGCGTGCAGAGTTGAGAGTCGCCGAAGCGCCGCCCGCGAAACGCGGGCGGCGGTTGCGGTCGTGGAGCCCGAAGCGACGCGCTGGCGATCGCGAAGTTATCCAATTTTCTTGCATTTTATGGGATAGACGTGTTATCCCATTTTTGTAAACTTTATGGGATAACCAGATGGCGGGCGTTTCCATTGGCCTTTCAACCAGAAATCTGTACGCGGAGCTGACTCAGCGCGCGCTGTTCGATTCCGAGAATCCAACGCCCGGAACGGTTGCGACGAAGCGTGTGAAGGGGCGGGAATATCTTTCAGCCAAGGAAAAGCACGGACAGCGCATCGTCGAGCGATATCTCGGCGCCGCCGACGATCCGGAAGTGCAGAGGATCGCCGCCGCAATACGCGACAGCCGCAACTCTTCAAATGAGCGCCGGCGCCTCATCCAGATGATAAAGCGCGCCGGCGTCGCGGGGCCCACCCTGGAGACAGGGCGGGTTCTGGAGGCGCTCGAACGGTCCGGATTGTTCGAAAGCGGACTGATCCTCGTCGGAACCCAAGCCTTTCAAATCTATCCGATCATCATCGGCGAACAGCTGTCCACTGAAGGCATGATGACGAACGACGCAGATTTCGCCGTGGCGTCTATCGTTTCGATCAACGGAGACGCGGATCTGTCGACGGTCCTGAAGAGAGCTGATCCGTCCTTCGCGCCTCAAATCCAGCTGCGAAAAACCGCACTTCCAAAGCGATTTCGCGCCGCCAATGGCTATGTCGTCGAGATCCTGACGCCGGTCCGGTCGCGCAAGGACGAGGACCCCGTCGCTATAAAAAGCATCGGCGCGTCGGCGACGCCGCTGCACTATCTGGAGTTCCTCATCGAGGAAGCCATGACCGCCGTCGCCCTCTATGGTTCGGGCGTGCGCGTCAAGATCCCGCAGCCGGAGCGTTACGCCGTTCACAAGCTGATCATCGCCGCGCAGCCCGAGCGCGATCGCGCCAAGCGAAGAAAGGACTTGTTGCAGGCGAAGGAGTTGATCGAGGCGATAGGGAGAGACAATCCAACGGCGCTCGCAAACGCCTTGATTGATGCGGCGTCGCGCGGCCCGAAGTGGAAAGCCGCGATGAGGGACAGCCTCGCATTTCTCGAACCTGACGGGATCGCGGCGCATCTTCCGATCGGATTCATGGACAAGCTGTCGGCGCGCAGGCCGAGGCCGCGCGTCGAAGCGGGCAAAAGCGGACGGGCCGCGAAGCCTGCGCGCTCTCGCTCCGCCAGGACATGAGCTGACGCGCCCCGCCCCTCATCGGCGGCCGCGCACTCCCCTCATCCGGCCGCTACGCGGCCACCTTTCTCCCCATGAATGGGGAGAAGGAGTTT
>JBEVKO010000108.1:0-4536 GCA_040509705.1 Beijerinckiaceae bacterium | reverse complement strand
CGGAAGGGGCGCCCCTTGGTGGATGGCCGGGCAAGCCCGGGCCATGACGGCTTTGGGATGGGGCGCAATCGACCAATGCGTCCATCATCCCCGGGCTTGGCCTGGGATCCACGCCTCCGGCTATCACCCCGGGTGATGGCGGCCATGAACATTCGCGTGATGACGGGGCGGGGCGAGGCGCCTAATGTCCGCCCTCCCCCGCCCATGATTTGATCCCGTGCACCAGACCGCGCCTTTCGTCTCGCAGCCCGAATCCACCTACGCTTGGCTGCGCCTTGCGGCGGCGCTCGCCGTCGGGTCCGTCGCCTGCGTCGGCAACTGGTCGATGGCGGTGTCGCTTCCGGCGGTGCAGGCCGATTTCGGCCTGGCTCGCGCCGGCGCCTCGGCGCCCTACGCGCTTGGCATGATCGGCTTTGGCGTCGGCAGCGTCGCCATGGGTCGCGTCGCCGACCGCTTCGGCATCGTCTTCCCGATCATCATCGGCGCGCTGTTGCTGTTTGCGGGCTACGCCGCCGCGAGCGTGTCGAGCAGCATCTGGCAGTATGCGCTGGCCCATGTCGTGCTCGGCATCGGCGCATCGGCCGGCTTCGCGCCACTGATGGCCGACGTGTCGCACTGGTTCACGAAGCGCCGCGCGCTTGCGGTGGTGATCGCGGCCTCCGGCTCCTATGTCGCCGGCGCGTTCTGGCCGCTCGTCGTGCAGCATTTCATCGAGACGTCGGGCTGGCGCGCAACGCATCTCGGGCTTGGCGTCGCGGCCGCCGTGCTGATGCTGCCGCTTGCACTCGTCTTCCGGCGCCAGCCGAGCGCGCAGATGTATGCGCAGGCCGAGGCGAGGCAGGCCGAGATGCGCGGCGATCTCGGCATGTCGCCGAACGCGCTGCAGGCGCTGCTCGTTCTCGCCGGCTTCGCCTGCTGCGTCGCCATGTCGATGCCGCAGGTGCACATCGTCGCCTATTGCGGCGATCTCGGCTATGGCGTTGCGCGCGGCGCCGAGATGATGGCGATGATGCTCGGCCTCGGCATCGTCAGCCGCATCGGATCAGGGTTCATCGCCGACCGCATCGGCGGCGTGCGCACGCTGCTGATCAGTTCGATCATGCAGGGCATGGCGCTCGCGCTTTATCTGTTCTTCAACGGGCTCACGTCGCTCTTTGTGATCTCCGCAATCTTCGGCCTGTTCCAGGGCGGCATCGTGCCGATGTACGCGCTCATCATTCGCGAATATCTGCCGGCGCGCGAAGCCGGCGCGCGCATCGGCCTCGTGATGATGGCGACGATCGTTGGCATGGCGGCCGGCGGATTTCTGTCCGGCGTCATCTTCGACCTGACCTCGTCATATCGCGTCGCGTTTATGCACGGGCTCGCCTGGAATATGATCAATCTCCTGCTCGCCGCCTGGCTGCTGACGCGCGCCCGGTCGACGATGAAGCCAGCCTAGGCGCTTTCATCGGCGTCCCGAGGGCGGAGCCGCTCCCCGTCCGATTCACCATCTTCCTCAACGCTTCATCAACCGAGTCGCCGGCGTTCGCTTGGCTGATCGGCGCCCGGTCGCCATCGTTTTCCACGGGACGGGTGAGCGAGCGCCTTCGCGGCGGCGCGCCTGATCGCGCGCGGGGGGGCGCAAGATGGACATCATGAGTTTCGAGATGCGCCGGCGAGTGTGGCTGTTCCTGGCGACGGCTGCGCTCGTATTGGCCCTCATTGCGCCGCGGGTGGAAGCGCGCGAGCATGTCGCGGCGCCGGAGCTCATCGCCTACCCAAGAGGCTCGATCCTCGTGCGCACGAGCGAGCGCAGGCTCTATTTCATCACCGGCCAGGGGCAGGCGATTCGCTATCCTGTAGGGGTCGGCAAGGCCGGCCAGCAATGGACCGGTCTCAAATATGTCGAGGAGCTCGCGGTCGAGCCACACTGGATAGCGCCGCCCGGCTTGAGGCGCGACAGGAGCGCTCCGGAAATCATTCCGCCAGGGCCTCGCAACCCGATGGGCGCGCGGGTGATCGGGCTTGGACCCGGCGGCGACTACGCCATCCACGGCACGAACGATCCCTCCAGCATCGGACGATTCGTGTCGTTCGGCTGCATCCGCATGTTCAACGACGACGTAATCGACCTTTACGGTTGGGTCAGGCTGGGACCGCCGGTGGTGGTCGCGGGCTGTGCCCGATTGGGCGCCGCGGCGCCGAACGCATCGCCCGAATGCATAATTGCGGCGCCTGAAACGCCGATCGCTCCTTGATTTTGGTCCTCTATCCGCGCGAATGTCCTTGCGAGGGCGCAGCGACGAATGACTGCGGCCGCATCATCTGGATCGCCGGGGAGCTTCATGGCCGAGAAAAACAAGTCGCGTCGCCGCATCAAGCCGGCTCAGTTGCGTTCCAAGGCCTGGTTCGACAATCCGGACAACGCCGACATGACCGCGATCTACATCGAGCGGACCATGAATTTCGGCCTGTCCCGCGAAGAGCTTCAGTCGGGCCGGCCGATCATCGGCATCGCCCAGACCGGCTCCGATATCGCGCCCTGCAACCGCCACCATATCGAGCTGGCGAAGCGCGTCCGCGACGGCATTCGCGAGGCCGGAGGCGTGCCCTTCGAATTCCCGATCCACCCGATTCAGGAAACCTGCAAGAGGCCGACGGCGAATCTCGACAGAAACCTGCAATATCTGTCGCTGGTGGAGATCCTCTACGGCTATCCGATCGACGGCGTCGTGCTGACGACGGGTTGCGACAAGACGACGCCCGCTCAGCTCATGGCGGCGGCGACCGTCAACATTCCCGCGATTGCGCTCTCGGGCGGACCGATGCTCAACGGCTCCTACAAGGGCCAGCGCACCGGCTCGGGCACGATTCTCTGGTCGGCGCGCGAGATGATGGCGCGCGGAGAGCTCGACTACGGCGGCTTCATCGACCTCATCGCGTCGTCGGCGCCTTCGGCCGGCCATTGCAACACGATGGGCACGGCCTCGACGATGAACTCGCTGTGCGAAGCGCTCGGCATGTCGCTGCCCGGCTGCGCCGCCATCCCTGCGCCTTACCGCGACCGCTACGAGATGGCGTATTACACCGGCAGGCGCATCGTCGACATGGTGTGGGAGGATCTGAAGCCCTCCGACATTCTCACGCGCGATGCGTTCGACAATGCGATCGCGGTCAATTCGGCGATCGGCGGGTCGACCAACGCGCCGGTTCATCTCAACGCCATCGCGCGGCACATCGGCGTCGAGCTTAACAACGACGACTGGGAGAAGATCGGCTACGACCTGCCGCTTCTCGTCAATCTGCAGCCGGCGGGCGAGTATCTCGGCGAGGATTATTATCGCGCCGGCGGGGTTCCGGCGGTGGTCAACGAACTCATCAAGGCCGGGAAGATCAATGACCGCGCCATCACCGTGAACGGCAAGACGCTCCATGAGAACTGCAATGGCTGCGAAAGCCAGAACGCCAAGGTGATCCTGCCGTTCAAGAAGCCGATGAAGACCAAGGCCGGCTTCCTCAATCTCAAGGGCAACCTGTTCGACTCCGCGATCATGAAGACGAGCGTGATCACCGACGAGTTCCGCAAGCGCTATCTCGAAAATCCGAAGGATCCGATGGCGTTCGAGGGCAAGGCGATCGTATTCGACGGGCCGGAGGATTATCACGCCCGCATCGATGATCCGGCGCTGAAGATCGATGCGCAGACGATGCTGTTCATCCGCGGCGTGGGGCCGATCGGCTATCCCGGCGCAGCCGAGGTCGTGAACATGCGTCCGCCCGCCTATCTTCTGAAGAAGGGAATCAACGCGCTGCCCTGCATCGGCGACGGACGCCAGTCCGGCACCTCGGGCTCGCCCTCGATTCTCAACGCCTCGCCGGAAGCGGCGACCGGCGGCGGTCTCGCGCTGCTGAAGAGCGGCGACCCGGTGCGCATCGATCTGAAGAAGCGCACCGCGAACATTCTCATCAGCGATGAGGAACTCGCCAAGCGCCGCGCCGATTTCAAGAAGAACGGCGGTTACAAGTATCCCGCCAGCCAGTCCCCGTGGCAGGAGATTCAGCGCGGGATGGTCGATGAACTGTCGAACGGCATGGTGCTGAAGCCGGCCGTCAAGTTTCAGAGGATCGCGCAGAAGCCCGGCGCCAAGGGCGTGCGTCCGGGCGTGCCGCGCGACAATCACTGACCATGGCCTTCGCGCCACAGATCGAAGCATTCCGCGCGCTGCACCGCGCGGGATGCTTCGTGATGCCGAACTCATGGGATATCGGCACGGCGCGGTGGCTGCGCGCGCAAGGCTTCAAGGCGCTGGCGACGACCAGCGCCGGCTTCGCCTTCACGCAAGGTCGCGCCGATCGGGATGTCGGGCTCGACCTGATGCTGCCGCACATCGCCGAGATCGTGCGGGCGGTTCCCGATCTTCCGGTGAACGCGGACTTCGAGAACGCATATGCGGACGATCCCGAAGGCGTTGCGGCCAACGTCACGGCCTGCGTCGGCCTCGGCGTCGCGGGCCTCTCGGTGGAGGATGCGACGGGACGCAGCGACAATCCGCT
>JBEVKO010000107.1:0-17481 GCA_040509705.1 Beijerinckiaceae bacterium | reverse complement strand
TGACGTGCGGAGCGCACCGCGCGCTCCACGCTCGGCGCGTCCGGCGCATAGCCGCCGATCATCGGGCGTCCATTGACTGATGAAACGCGGACGTTCGAGCCCGGCATCTGGCGATTAAGCTCGGCGCCAAGCTTCTGTGTGTTGGCGCCGCTTTCCAGCTCTACCACGCCGATGAGCTTCTTTTGCTCGTCATAGATCGAGACGTTGGTGGTGCCAGCCTGTTTGCCAAGCGCGTAGAATGATCGATCGGTCAGCGGCGCGACATCCGCGACTTCCGGATCGGCGACGACAAGATCGGCGTAGGCGAGATCAAGCTTGATCGTCTGCGATTTGCCGATCGCGACACGTGCGCTGGCGATGCGGCGTCCTTCTTCAAGGCGAATGGATTGCTCGACGGACTGAGCTGTCGCCGGCGAGGCCGCGGCCGTAACGATCAGTGCAAGGCCAACCAGCCATGCGCGATGTGTCGGCCTGTAGAAGCCCAACATCAACATACTACCCCCCCAAGAACTCTTTCGTCAGTCGAGCGACGATGCGCGTCAGTTCGGATTGGCTGTCGGAACCGCGTATTCCTGCCGCTGCGAAGCGCGCGTGACGCTGATTGTCGTCATCGTGCGTCGCGGCGCTTCACCGCCAAAGTTCGCCCAGGCGGCGTCAGGTCCGTTGTTCTTCCGGTCCGCGCTCTGGCCTTTGCCGATCTCATCGCTGAGCACGCGGCCAGGCGGTTCTGTGCGAAGCTCTCCGGCGCGACGAAGCGCAAGCGACAGCGTGCCGACTGAGGAAGCAAGAACGATCTGCTGCGCTTCATAGATCGGCGCTTCCAAAGTAACCGCCTTGACTGTGTTCGGCTTGTCCGTGCGATCATCCGCGAGCTGGTCGACCGCAAGCACGCGAACGCCTTGCGCCACAAGATCGGTGAAGCTCACGCCTTCCTTTGATTGCCGCATCACGATGACGTCGACGTGGTCGCCCGGCATGACGAAGCCAGCAACGAAGGCGCCGGCCCAGGCGCCGGTGGATTCGCTTGCGCGCACTGTGACGGCCTTCATGCCTTCTCCAAGCATCGCCGACAACGTCGCGCGCTGGCCCTTGCCAGTGATCTTTGTGCGAAGGATCGGCTCGTTCGGCTCAATGGCTCCGAGAACAATGCGCTTCGGGTCATTCTGGAAAATTTCTTCGATCGATCCGAAGGATCCTGCGGGCAGAGCGTCGTTGGTCCAGGGAATTTCCCGCAGAGCGCCGCGCGTCAATTCGACGCCGTATCGCAGCGGGCTCGCGGCGACGACGATGGATTGCATAGCCGCCGGCGTTGGCCGGTTCGCTTCCATGCTGCGCATACGCAAATTGGCCTGACGGTCGAGCCACGCGCGACCGCCGAAGATCGACAGCACGCCGAAAACGGCGGCGATCGCAAGCATAATGATTCGTGAACGCATCTGCCCGCCTGCCCAAGAAGACTGTTTCTGGTCTTGTTGCCTGGATCGAAACGCGAAGAGATGAATCAGACCTAAATTTCACAGATCGCTTAGGGGTGCAGTCAACTTGTCTTTAATCGATCGTGTCTAATTCGACATAACTTCATTTCGCTAATGGGCCTTAACGCATCACATTTGATTCAGAATAGGAGCAAAAATTATCCACTGCTCGAGAATGCGAACGTACGTTAGCGCGCTGTTCATCCTGTACGCCTGATTTTCTTTGCGGGTTAAGCCCAGTTCATCAAGGGGCGTGACAAGGCATGAACATTTCCCGGCTTTCAGCAGCGGAACCACTTCGCATCGGTCTGCCGCAAGGGCTCGACTGGCCTATTCTCGCTCGCTTCGTCGGCGTGGGGGCGGTCATGATTGGTCTTGCTTTCGCTGCCGAACACGCTCGAAGTTCAAAAGAGCGGCCTGCTTCCGCGCATGCTGAGGCGCGGCCGGCCGTGCTCATCGCGGCATACAGCAAGAACGATGTGTCTCATAGTCAAACGGCCAGTGTTAAGGAGCGTCGGCAACCTGCGGCGACGCGGGCGCCGGCGGATCCTTGGTGGCAAATGCTTTTCGCAAATTCGGCGATGGCCGTGGAACTCGCACCGACGAAGGCCGGCGGCTCACGGTTGCTTGGCGCGCCAGTCGTCAAGAACGCTTACAGGTTGACGCCCGTCGAGCCATGGCCGGTGCGTGTCGCTTCACTGCAAGGCCGCGTCGCATCGCAGGAACATCCGAGCTCGTCGATCACGCCGCGCGTCGGCCGCAGCGTGACGCTTCAGAACGTCGAAGCTGTTGATGGCCGGACGTTGCGTTCAGGCAAATTGGAAGTCGAACTCAGCGGCGTCGAACTTCCTTCGCCGCTCAGCATGTGCACGATGCTGAACGGGAAGTCGACGCCCTGTGCGGCGCGCGCGCAGACAAGGCTTGAATTGCTCGTTCGCAGCCAGAGCGTTTCGTGCCAGGTGTTTGATGGCGCATCAGGCCGCGCAATCGGCCGCTGCGTCGCCGGAAAATATGATCTGGCGCAATGGCTTGTGAAGGAAGGTTGGCTTCGCCAGACGGCGACGCCGGCGCCGGGAGCGTAGGGAGGCCGCGCCTCCTGCAGGATTGCGCTGCTACGCCCTGACCTGATCGATGGATTGATCGCTGTCGTCCTGCGCCAGCGTCGAGATGACTTTCGCAACGATTGACTTCGCGTCGAGACCGGCGGCGGCGTACATCTTGTCGGGCTCCGCGTGCTCGATGAATTTGTCGGGCAGGGTCAGCATCCGAACCTTGAGCTTGCCGTCGAGCGCCCCCGATTCAGAGAGATATTGCAGAACAAACGAGCCGAAGCCGCCCGTCGCGCCTTCCTCGATCGTTAAGAGCGCATCGTGCGTCATCGCGAGCTGATCGATCAGAGCGACGTCAAGCGGCTTCGCGAACCGCGCGTCCGCCACTGTGGCGGAAATTCCGCGGGCTGCCAGTTCGTCGGCGGCCCGGAGGCATTCGCCCAGGCGCGCTCCGAAGGACAGAAGCGCCACGCGCCCTCCCCGCCGCACAATCCTGCCTTTTCCGATCGCTAGAATCTCGGGCCGGTCGGCAACGCCCGCGCCCGCGGCGTTGCCGCGCGGATAGCGGAACGCGATCGGCCCTTGATTGTGCGCAGCGGCGGTGGCGACCATGCTAGCCAGCTCAGCCTCGTCGGCCGCAGCCATCACTACGAAATTTGGCAGCGCGCCGAGATAGCCGACGTCGAAGGATCCGGCGTGCGTCGGGCCGTCAGCTCCAACCAGGCCGGCCCGATCAATCGCGAATCGAACCGGAAGGTTCTGGATCGCGACGTCATGCACCACCTGGTCGTAAGCGCGTTGCAGGAAAGTCGAATAGATAGCGCAGAACGGCTTGTAGCCCTGCGTCGCAAGACCTGCGGCGAACGTAACAGCGTGCTGTTCGGCGATTCCCACATCAAACGTGCGCGCGGGAAATTCCTTTGCGAAGAGATCGAGGCCCGTTCCAGATGGCATCGCGGCTGTGATCGCGACAATCTTCTCGTCCTTGCGCGCTTCGCCAACGAGGGCGTCTGCGAAGACCTTCGTGTAGGTCGGCGCGGGATCATGGCTCTTTCTCTGCGCGCCGGTGATCACGTCAAATTTCGCGACCCCGTGATACTTATCCGCGCTCGCTTCGGCGGGCGCATATCCCTTGCCCTTCTTTGTGACGGCGTGGATGAGCACGGGCCCCAGGTCGCGATCGCGAACGTTGCGCAGTATGGGCAGTAGTTGCGAAAGATCATGCCCGTCGACAGGGCCGATATAGTAAAAGCCCAGCTCTTCGAACAGCGTTCCACCCGAGAGAAAGCCGCGTGCATGTCGAACGGCGCGTTCGATCGTCCGATCGATGGGTCCCGGCAGCCTCCGCGAAAGCTGCTTCCCGAGATCGCGCATCGTGAGGAAAGCGCGCGCCGACAGGAGCCGCGAAAGATAGGCGGACATTGCTCCCACAGGCGGCGCAATCGACATGTCGTTGTCGTTGAGGACGACGATGAGATTCGTCGCGCTGGCGCCGGCATTGTTGAGCGCCTCGTAGGCAAGACCGGCCGACATCGCTCCGTCGCCGATGACCGCGACAACTTTGTGAGATTTGCGTTCGAGATCCCGGGCGATCGCCATGCCGAGCGCAGCAGATATCGATGTCGATGAATGCGCGGCGCCGAACGGATCATACTCGCTCTCGGCGCGCCGCGTGAAACCCGAGAGACCGCCCTGCTGGCGGATGGTGTTCATGCGGTCGCGTCGTCCGGTCAGCATCTTGTGGCCGTAAGCCTGGTGACCAACGTCCCAGATCAGCGCATCGCGCGGCGTATCGAACACGTAGTGAAGCGCCACCGTCAGTTCGACCACCCCAAGGCTGGAGCCGAGATGACCCCCAGTCGCTGAGACGACATTGATGAGCTCCCGCCGCAGGTCGTCGACGACCTGAGCGAGATCCGCCTCGTTCATGGCCCGTAAATCAGCGGGCGTCGCGATTTGATCAAGAAGCGTGGAGTTTCGAAGCGTCATGAGGCTTGAGTATGAGGACCGGCAAGACCTGGGGACAACGCGGCATGTTGCCCTGCGGCGTTTAGGTCTCCCAAGAGCGCTGTTCAAGTGCGGCGATTAGTATTCCGGCAATTATTTCTTACCCGAAATGAATTTCGACGGCGGAGTGGCGATCCGCGTAGAGAGGCGAGTACCTGCAAGAAAAGGACCGCGCGAGGCGGTCCGGGTCAAATTTGCGAGGAGGAGCGAAGCGAAAGGAATCAGAAGCCCATCCAGAGCCAGATCTGAGCGACTTTCCTTTCCGGCGGGCGCTGCACGAGCGCGACGGTGGTCACCGGCGCGGGCGCCGCTACGGGCGCGGGCGTCTCGACGCGGGCCCGACGCGTCACCGGAGCAACCGAGCGTCTCTCGGCGCGCATTTCAATGCTGGCGGTCGGAACCTCGGCCTTGAGCGCGTCCAGGCGCATCTCAAACTGATCGGAGGCAGGCAGAACGTTCTCGTCCTCCGCCCGTGAGGCGGTCGAAACGATAAGGAGCGTTCCTAAAGCGAGCGCCGAAACGAGAGCCCTTTTCATGCTGACTACCTCCACGCTGCCCAGGACACTATCACCGCGCGCCGGCTGAGACAAATATGGTCTGGCATCGGGTTAATGAAACGTTACGCCTCGGGTTCCCTTGTGCCACCTGCTAACCCCCACCGGACGTGCATTTGCGCACTTTGCCACGCCAGCTTCGCCGGAAAGAAGGTCGCCCAGCCCCATCTCCTTGGCAAAGCATAAGAATTAGGCTCAGAAGTACAAATGCAGCCCCTTGCCGACATTCCGGAAGACGACCTTCGCAGCGTCCAAGTCCTCCTCTCGGACATCGATGACACGATTACGACCGAAGGGCGCCTCAGGGCGCCTGCCTATGCGGCCCTTGAGCGGCTGCAGGGGAGCGGGCTGAGAATCGTCCCGATCACCGGCCGCCCGGCGGGCTGGTGCGATCACATCGCCCGCATGTGGCCTGTGGATGGCGTGGTCGGAGAGAATGGCGCGTTTTATCTGGTTTATGACCGCGAGAGGCGCTCAATGCGCCGCTTCTCCTTCGTCGACGGGGAGCAGCTGGCGGCGAATCGCACCCGCCTTGACGCACTTTCAAAGAAAATCCTCGCCGAAGTTCCGGGCGCGGCGCTGGCCAGCGACCAGCCCTTTCGCCTCGCCGATCTCGCGATCGACTTCTGCGAAGACGTACCCTCCCTCCCCCGCCAATCCATCGAGCGCATCGTTGCGCTATTCGAAGCCGAGGGCGCGCAGGCGAAGGTAAGCTCGATTCACGTCAATGGCTGGTTCGGAGACTATGACAAGCTGACGATGACGCGCGAATTCCTCACGCGCGAATGCGCGCTCGACATCAACAACGACAATCGGAAAGTGTTATTCGTCGGCGATTCTCCCAACGACGAGCCGATGTTCGGCGCCTTTTCGCTATCCGTCGGCGTCGCCAATATCAGGCGATTCGCCGATCGCCTTCTGTCCAATCCGAAATTCGTCACGGTCGCTTCGTCGGGCGATGGATTCGTCGAACTCGCCGAGAGACTACTGGCGGCGCGCAAATAGATTCATGGCGCGCTTTGGTGCGCACGAACTTGCGTAAGAGCCGCGCGCGCTTTCGCGAGCTTCTCTTCGAAATGGTCGGCCTGGGGACCATCGTTTCTGTCGCGCGACTCCTCGAACGCCGCGTTGATTTTCGCGATGCCCGCTTCTGCGGCTGCGGCGTCGCCGCGCCGTTGGGCGAGAATCGCCAGCGTCACGCCTTCGTTCCCAACGGTCTTCGCCCAATTCAGAGGAACAACCTCGCGCGATTGGACGGTAAGCGCATCGCGGTAGGCCGCCAAGGCGGCGTTGAGCTGTTCGTCATCTCCCTTGCGCTCGCCCAGAATCCGCCATGCGTCGCCGAGATTGGATTGCGCTTCAGCCCAGTCGACAGGCGCCCGATCGCGGCTGAGCGCGCTTAGCGCGTCACGAAGAATGGCCTCGCTTGCCTCGATCAAGCCCAGGTCATTCTCCCATTCTCCAAGGAGTTGCAGCGCAACGCCGAGACCGGACTGGGCCGACGTCCACCAGGCTCGCGTTCGCTCCCGAGTGAGCTCGCTAAGAGCTAAGCGATACGCTCCGATGGCCTCCCTGAGCATGACGGCATCGCCCCTGCGCCGCGCGAGCTGGCGCAGCGACGCTCCAAGGTTGAGATGAGCCAGAGCCCAATCGAAGCGATCGCCATCGCGAGAGTATTCAGGCAACGACATCCGGCGAACGGCGAGCGCCGCTTCAAGATTCTCGGTATCCCTTTCGCGCAAGCCGATGGTGGAAAGGGCATTCGCGAGACTGCCTTGAATTTCCGCCCATACGCCCGGCATCGCCTCACGCGAAATCTCCGCTAGAGCCTCCCGATGCGCCGCAACTGCGGCATCCAGCAGCGGCCTGTCGTTGGTCGGCTGACCGAGAGAGCGTAGCGTGACGCCCATCGACGTCATTGCGGTCACCCAGAACAAGGGAGCGTCCCTGCGGTTGATCTCCTTGAGCGCCTCGCGGTGGGCGGTCATGGCTTCCCGAAGCTTCGAAGAATCGTTAGTCAATCCTGCCCATTGTCTGTAAGCAGCGGCAATTTCGTTTTGCTTCAGCCCCCATTGAAGCGGGGCGCGTTCGCGCGTCCACACCTTTAGCGTCTCTTTCATTGCGGCGATGGCATCTTCGAGCTTCGAAGGGTTTGACTCCAGATCGGCGACGACCGTCAAAGCGTTGCCAAGAAGTCCCTGCGCCAACGGCCACTCATTGGATGTGCGTCGATCGTCCAGCTCTGCAAGAACTTCGCGATAGATAGCAATCGCCCGTTCGATCAGGGGTGCGTCGCGGTCGTTGCTTCCGAGCATTCTCAGCGTATTGCCTAGAAGCAACTGGGTCATCGCCCATCGCATGGGGCCACGCTCCCGAGTGAGGACTTTCAGTGCTGCGCGGTAGGCAGCTATGGCCTCGTCGAGCTTAGCGCTTCCCTTTTCACGCACCCCGAGCGCGGTGAGCGCATTGCCGAGATGCGTTTGCGCTGTCGCCCAAAGTTCTGGAGCTCGCTCTGGGGTGAAAGAGTTCAATGCCTTACGATAAGCTGCAATTGCCAACTCAAGCGTCGCCGACCCCTGCTCGCGAACGCCAACGCCCGCCAATGCAATGGCGAGATTCACCTGAATGGCGGCCCACTTGTCTGGCGCACGCTCGTAACCGACAGCATCCAACGCCTCGCGGTACGTGGCGACCGCTGTCTCGATGCCAGTAGACGACGATACAAGCGAACCGAGAACCGCCTGCACGTTGGCTATGTCATTCTGAATGAGACCCCAGCTTGTTGGATCACGCTCGCGAGTCTCAATTTGCTGCGCCTCGCGGTAAGCCGCTATGGCTTCTTTCAGCTTTCCTGCATCGCTCTCGCGCTTGCCCGAATTGGTAAGCGCATCGGCAAGAGCGACCTTCGCCTTGCCGAAGTCCTCCGGGGAGGCGTCCCTCGGCAGGAGCGAGATTGCCGTGCGCGCCACCGCAATCGATTTCGCCAACGCCTCTGGATCCCCGAATTCCTTGCCCCGCAGGCCAAGCGCCCTGGACTGCTGCAGAAGATACTTTTGCGAGGCGTGCGGATCGAAAGCAACCAACACTGCCGCCTCAGCATACTTGTCGGCTGCGGCGCGGTGATTCAGCTTGATAAGTTCGATCCTCGCTTCATCGCCAAAGAGGGTTGCTTCTTCGCGCAGGCGGGCCTGCTCTTCGCGCACGCGGGTCTGCCGCCTTTCGCTCATCTGCGCCCGCACTTTGGCGAGTTGCGCCGCGGCCCCGTCAAGATCTCCGGCGTCGAGAAGCTTGGCCGCGCTCACTCGCACAGCCGCAACTTCGGGATCGGCATTGCCGACAATTCTCCACTGCTCGCGGATAGCGGCGTACTCCGCGGCGAATCGTTCGAGAAACTGCGGGATGTCATCCTGCTTGATGTCATCGCGTGCGCCAAGTCGGACGAGGTGGGCGAGCAAGGCTTCCCGCGGCACCCCTTTCTCCTGTTGGAGAAGGGCGATTACCTTGTCATTCCGCTGATCCGCGCGCTTCTCGCTTTCGGACTGCCGCTGATCCGCGCGCGTCTCGCTCTCGACGTGTCGCAAACTGGCATGTTCAGTCGCTCGCCTGTGGTCCTGAGCAAGCGTTTCGATGTTTTCGACGGTCGCCACCCCTGTCGGAAGCATGAGCGCTTGCACGCCCTTGTAGGTGACGAGCCCGACCAACGAAAGCGCGGCAATGCGCACGAGCTTTGGAGCGATATTCCATGCCTGTCCGCTCCTCGACACCGGAGGCAACTCGTTCACCGTAAACGTGCGATCGGCCTCTTGCGCGGGAAGTTCGCGCACCAGGTCGCGGATGCGCACATAGAGAAGCGATGAGCGGTCGGAAGGCTTGACGATGCCGATGTGATCGGAATCGATCGGGATCGGCGGATCGCCCTGCAAGCCCGGATCGCTGCTTGCCTCGTCGACAATGCGGCCGGCCGGCGTCCCTTGCGTCTCATAGAAGATTCGATGGGTGAGTCTTCCGCGTCGATCATCGGCCAAGCCGCGATAGGCTGTGTTGATGGCGCGCAATGCCGGATCGTTGGCGACGAGCGTCCGCGTCACCGCCGACGGCCAGGCGAGAAATCGCAGGCGGTCGAGAAGGGTCGCATGCTGCGACCCGGTGTGGGGCGTGGCGACGAAGACGATCTGCCGCACCTTGTTGAGGAGAGCGCCTGCTTCAGCGCGGCGGCCACTCTGCTGTTGCAATTCGAGCAGCAGATTCTTGACGATCAGTCCGCCCAGACTGTGGCAGACGAACACTATCGGTGCGTTGCGCAGCTCCGGCTCGCCAAAGAGCCGTTCCAGAACGTTGACGGTCCTGTCCTGGAGCGCCATCGCCGTTCCGATCCAGTTCGACATCGGAGCGTCATAGCTGAGAGAGTATGTCGCCACGCCCTCGACATCTTCGGCAAGCCATAGCGGCCAAAGCGATTGATTGTCGGAGCCCGACCGCCAGGTGTCGTATGCATGACCCCCAAGGCCATGCACGAAGATCACATTTGCGACGGGCGGGCCGGACCAGCCCGCCAATTTCAGGAGCTGTGACATAGTCAATTCCGATCGCATCCCACTTGGAGCGAAGCGCAGCTATCGTATGTGCTCCATCACACCTGTCGACGCCGTTCCTTGAGCGCAATGATGTTCGGGATCCGCGGCTACTGTGCGAGCACAAACCAACTGGTAGAGTAGGCGCCTTCAGGGCGCTCTCAACGAAGCGCTCCAATCCCGGGGATTCGCCTTTCGGAATGTATCGTCGAGGAGACGGCGAGGACATCGAAATCCTGCGCCTGAGGTCGGTCCGGCGCGGACAAAAGGTCGTTTGCAGGAACGCGCCGTCGCCGTTCTCGGTGAATTAAAATTCGACGTCGAGTTCCTCCATCTCTTCCGGCTCCTTAATCGCGGCTGAAGTCCATTCGCGCATCGGCGCCCAGCTCATGATCGTGCCATGATAGCCCGCGCAATCCGGATCCAGTGCGACATCATAGGTCGTGAATCGCGCGCAGACAGGGGCATACATCGCATCTGCAACCGAGGGCTCGCCGAACAGGAATGGCCCTCCATGGGCCAGCAGCGCTTCGCGCCAGATCGTCTTGATCCGCTCGATGTCGGCCAGCGCGCCCGTCCACACCTTGAAGCCTGGATAGCGCGCCTTCAGATTCATCGGCAACGCTGATCGCAGATTGGCGAAGCCGGAATGCATTTCGCCTGAGATTGACCGACACCATGTTCTCGCCGCCGGATCAGCCGGAAAGAGGCCGGCGCGGGGCTTCACCTCGCGAAGATATTCGGCGATCGCCAGCGTGTCCCAGATCTTCAGCCCGTCATGCTCGAGGCAGGGAACCAGGAACGAGGGCGACAGGAGCAAGAGTTCGGCCCGCACGGAAGGGTCGTCGCTGGGCGTCACTATTTCCTCGAAATCGAGCCCGGCCATGCGGCAAAGCAGCCATCCCCGCAGTGACCAGGACGAGTAATTCTTGCTGCTGATCGTCAGGGCGGCCTTCGCCATCTCGTTACCTCCCGGTCCGGGCTCTGGCCCGATTCTGGCATCCGCGACTGAAGCGGTCTGAGCAATTCTTGAGCCAATCAGGTGGGCGCCGGGAGCCGATGGGATGATCTATACGGCTTTTCAGGCGCAGGCGGACCTGATGAACCCTGTGCGGGCCGTCGCGCGGCTGGCGACGACTGTGCTGGGTCACTCGCGCCTGCCCGAAATCCAGGCTCTTCGCACGCTTTCCGCCGCCTATGAGATGTTGTCCAGGGCGCAATTGACCCACGAGCGTCCCGCCTACGGTCTGACCGAATCGACGGTCGGAAACCGCGGCGTGCCCGTGGTCGAGGAGGCTGCGCTCGATCTCGCGTTCGGAACGCTTCTTCGATTCCGAAAAGACGTCGATGTCGCACAGCCGCGCGTCCTCGTCGTTGCGCCGCTGTCGGGGCATTTCGCCACCCTGCTCCGCGGCACGGTGAAGACCCTATTGCCCGAGCATGACGTTTACATCACGGACTGGCGCAACGCGCGCGACGTGGAGCTTCGTCATGGGGTTTTCGGTTTCGACGATTATGTCGACTATCTCATCCGGTTCCTCGACCATCTAGGACCGGGCGCGCACATACTCGCCGTGTGCCAGCCTTGCGTCGCAACGCTCGCCGCCACTGCCGTGATGGCGCAATCCGGCCACAGCGCAACGCCGCGGAGCTTGACGCTGATGGCCGGGCCCATCGATTGCCGCGTCAATCCGACGAAGGTCAACGAGCTTGCGAACAGCAAGCCGATCGAGTGGTTCGAGCGCAACCTGATCGCGACGGTTCCGCCGCACCACGCTGGCCGCGGACGGCGCGTCTATCCTGGCTTTGTGCAGCTCTCTGCGTTCATGAGCATGAACATGGAGCGACATGTGAAAGCGCACCAGGAGCTGTTCGCGAATCTCGCACTCGGGCGCGTGGAAAAAGCGAACGTCACGAAGGCTTTTTACGACGAGTATTTCGCTGTCCTCGATCTCTCCGCCGAATTTTATCTTGAGACTGTGAGGCAGGTGTTCCAAGAGTTTGCGCTGCCGCTCGGAACGTTGACTTTCCGCGGCCAACGCGTCGATCCGTCCGCCATTCGCCGGACCGCGTTGTTGACGGTCGAAGGAGAGCGCGACGACATTTGTGCGCTGGGGCAGACGGTCGCCGCGCACGATCTCTGCTCTCGCCTCAGGCCCTACATGAAGAAGCACCACATGCAGGCCGGCGTCGGTCACTACGGCGTGTTCAGCGGACGGAAATGGGAGGGCCAGATTTACCCGATCGTGCGCAACATGATCCTTGCGAACGAATAATCCATCACGCACCCCAGCGGCCGAGGCCCTGAAGCATACTGCGCAGGAAGTTCTGCTCGGATCCGCCCGTCGTGGTCGAGCGACTGATGAAATCGAAAACCTTGCCGTCCTCGAGTCCGTAGTTCGCGATCCGCTCGACCCTGAAGTTCTTGTCGAAGTAGACCGTGAAAACGCGGCGATCCACTTCCGTGTCGGCCATGAACCGAACGGTGCGGCGTTTGATCTGGCTGATGTAGTAGAACGTCTTGTTGCCGACCGTTGAAACGGTCGAAGGCGTGCCGAGTTCGTTGAGCACGGCCTGCACGTCCATCCCGTTCTTGACCTTGTCGATGCGCCCGTCCGCGACAAAGCCGTGGGTGAACGTCTCATTGTAGCCGCCCCACGTTAGACCGGCGCTTTCGCAGCCCGCCAGCGACAGGGCGAACGCGCCTGCGGCAAGGATACGGAACAACGACTTCGTCGTCACGGCGTGGTCTCCAGTCAAAGCCGGGCCGCAAAGCTTGCGGCGGAAGGCCGCGACGGGTAACCCGCGACATTGGCGAAGGCAAGGCCGCACCAAATGGCCGGCTCTCAGGCCCCTGATTGACGAGATGCTCACCCCCAGTAGACGCAGACAGAACGCGGAGATCGTCGAGGCGCTGCACGACTCGATCGTGGCGGCGGCGCGGCAACCCGACCTCTTTCTCAGGGCCGGGGCGCCTGACACGCCGTTCGGGCGAATCGAATCAGTGATGCTGCACACCTTTATCGTCGTCCGGCGCCTGCGTGCGCTTCCGGAGCCCGCGCCCCAACTTGCACAGGCGCTCGTCGACCGGATGTTCGCCGATTTCGAGCGTGCGCTGCGTCAGATCGGCATTGGCGACATGTCAATCCCGAAGCAGATGAAGGCCTTGGGCGGGGACTGGCTCGGCCGCGTCGAGGCTTACGCGGCCCCCCTCGACAGGCGTGACGCTGCGGCGCTGGCCGCGGCGCTTGCGCGCAACGTTCTGGGCCGCGACGGCGAGCCGGACGCCGCCCGCCTGCTCGCGGACTACACCCTCGCGGGCGACGCAGCGATAAGCGGGACAAGCTTGGAGGCTATCCAGTCTGGCGCGCTTCCCTGGCCGCGCCTAAATAATCCGGGATGACCCGAAAGCAGCCCCATCCCCCGTTGTCCTTTCCTGTCGTCGTGACAGATGTTCCGCCGAGCGGACTTGATGTCGTTGTTGAGGCCGACGGGCGAGAGCGCGCCGAGGTCGCGGCCGATTTCCAGATTCCTTCGATTGAATCGCTCGTCGGACGGTTTCAGGTCGGACATACGAGCCTTGGTTTGCGCGTCACGGGACGGGTTACGGCGCGAATCACTCAAGTATGCACCGTCAGCCTCGACCAGTTTCAGTCGCATGTGGACGAAGAGGTGGAGGTCGATTTCGCTGATCCCTCGTCGCTGCCGCAGCAGGAGCCCGTCGGACCGGCGGCTGACGACCCGCCAGACCCGATTCTGGAAGGACGCATCGATCTGGGCGCGCTGACGGCCGAATTTCTCGCGCTCGGCATTGATCCTTATCCTCGAAAGCCCGGAGTCGACTTTTCCTTTGATGACGCTGAAGGACGCGCCGCAACCTCGCCCTTCGCCGCTCTCGGGCGACTGAAGGACAAGGGCTGAGCGGCCGGGCTCCGGGTCGAAACGAGGTTTCCCCTTTTTGCGCTGATGGTCTAAACGCGTCCGCCCGGGCCTTGCCGGGCTGCCACGAGCCGCTAATGTCCGCCGCCCTTTCCGACCGCCCTTCCGAATGACAACAAGAGCAGTATGCATCTCCATTGACGCCATGGGCGGCGACCACGGCCCGGAGGTTGTGGCGCCCGGCGCGGCGATCGCGCTGGAACGGCATCCCGGCCTGCGCTTCATTCTGGTGGGCGACCAACGACTGATCGAGCCTGTGTTGGCGAGGCATCCGCAACTCGCCGCCGCGAGCGAAATCCGCCATACCGAGGTCGCGGTCTCCATGACCGACAAGCCGAGCCAGGCCTTGCGCAAGGGGCGGCGCGTATCATCGATGTGGCAGACCCTTGAAGCGGTGAAGAAAGGCGAGGCGGACGTCGCCGTCTCCGCTGGCAACACAGGCGCGCTGATGGCGATGGCGATGTTCTGCCTCAAGGCGACGGCGGGAATCGACCGGCCGGCGATGGCCGGTCTGTGGCCGACGTTGCGCAGCGAAAGCATCGTGCTCGACGTCGGCGCAACGATTGGCGCTGACGCCAAACATCTCGTATCCTTGGCCGTCATGGGCGCCGCGATGGCGCGCATCGTCCTCGGCATCGAGAGACCGACCGTCGGCCTGCTCAACGTCGGTGTTGAAGAAGTCAAGGGCGTCGAGCAAGTAAAGGAAGCCGGCCGTTTCCTGCGCGAAGCGCAGCTGCCCGGAATGGAATATCGCGGCTTCATCGAAGGCGACGACATCGGCAAGGGCACGACGGATGTCGTGGTGACCGAAGGTTTCACCGGCAACATTGCGTTGAAGACCGCCGAAGGCACGGCCAAGCAAGTCGCCCAATATCTTCGCCACGCGATGAGTTCATCGCTGATGGCGAAGATTGGATATTTCTTTGCCCGCAGCGCTTTCAACTCGCTGCGCGAAAAGATGGATCCGCGGCGCGCCAACGGCGCCGTCTTTCTCGGATTGGAGGGCATAGCGGTGAAGAGTCACGGCAGCGCCGATTCGCTTGGCATTGCGAGCGCGATCGACGTTGCGTACGACATGGCCAGCTATGATTTGCGGACCATGATCCGCGACAGCCTGGCGGCGACTGAGTCCCAACGGATGAGCCTCTCTTTCGCCGCCGATGCGGAGCAGAACACGGCATGATGAAATTGAGGTCGGTGGTTCGCGGAGCAGGAGCCGCGCTTCCGAAGCGCATAGTAACGAATGCGGAATTGGCGTCCCTGGTCGACACGTCCGACGAGTGGATCGTTCAGCGCACCGGGATTCGTGAGCGTCATATCGCCGGGGAAGGCGAGACAACGGCCACTCTCGCCGAAGGCGCCGCGCGCGCGTCGATTGCCGAAGCGCGGCTCGAGCCCAACGATATCGACCTGATAGTGCTGGCGACATCGACGCCCGATCACACATTCCCTGCGACCGCGACCGAAGTACAGCACGCTCTGGGCGTCGTTCAGGGGGCGGCTTTCGATGTGAACGCCGTTTGCTCGGGGTTCGTTTACGCGCTGTCAGTCGCAGACAAGTTTCTGGCGTCGGGCTCCAGCAAGCGCGCCCTCGTGATCGGCGCGGAGACTTTTTCGCGCATCCTCGACTGGAAGGATCGCACGACGTGCGTCCTGTTTGGCGACGGCGCCGGCGCTCTCGTGCTGGAAGCCCAGCCGTCCATGGGCGAATGGAGCGATCGCGGCGTGCTCAGCGCCCATCTCAGGTCTGACGGACGCCATCGCGACAAGCTGTATGTGGATGGCGGACCATCGTCGACTCAGACCGTTGGGCATCTGCGCATGGAAGGACGGGAAGTGTTTCGGCACGCAGTGGTCAACCTCGCCGACACCGTGCGAGAGACGTTGCGCGCGACTGGATTTGAGGCCACCGACATCGACTGGTTCGTGCCGCATCAAGCCAACCGCCGCATCATTGACGCGACGGCGCAAAAGCTCGGCATTGATCCAGGACGCGTCGTGCTGACTGTCGACAGGCACGGCAACACGTCAGCCGCCTCCATCCCCCTCGCGCTGGCGATCGCGCGGGCCGACGGTCGGATCAAGGACGGCGATCTCGTCCTGATCGAGGCCATGGGCGGCGGCTTCACCTGGGGCTCCGCCCTTATTCGCTGGTAAGTTCCGGATTGGGTTGACATAACCGCCGCGCCTTTCCTACGGTGACCGAGGCAATGCTGCAGCCCGGGGGGAATGCAGCAATGAAAGGGAAGCGATGGCGGGCCGAACCGTGACACGGGCCGACCTTAGCGAGGCCGTCTATCAGCGGCTGGGGCTTTCGCGGGCGGAGTCTGCGCAGCTCGTCGAACAGGTGCTCAAGGAAATCTGCGACTCACTGGAGCGCGGCGAGAACGTGAAGCTCTCGTCGTTCGGCTCGTTTATCGTTCGCGCCAAGAATGAGCGCGTCGGCCGCAACCCAAAGACCGGCGTCGAAGTGCCCATCAGCCCGCGCCGGGTGATGGTCTTCAAGGCTTCAAATGTCTTGAAGGCGCGCATCAATGGTGAGACCGTCCCTGACGAAGCGTGAGTCGCGACGGACGACGCATGTCGACTGACACACACGACAAGGCGCCCGACGCCTATCGCACGATCAGCGAGGTCGCAGAGGACCTCGATCTGCCGCAGCATGTGCTGCGCTTCTGGGAGACGCGATTTTCGCATATCAAGCCGCTGAAGCGCGGCGGCGGACGCCGCTACTATCGGCCGGACGATGTAGCGCTGATCAAGGGCATCCAGGCGCTGCTCTATGGCCAAGGCTACACGATCAAGGGGGTCCAGCGGATCCTGAAGGATCGGGGCGTCAAGCATGTCCAGGCTCTGGCGCGCGCCGGCGCTCAGGGCTCAGCGGCGGCGCTTCCGCCCGAAGCTGCGTCCGGATCCCTGGATCGTGCGGCGCAGGTCCCGCACCCGACGCATCATGCGAGCCTCGAAGCCCAGCCTCCCATGGTTGCAAGGCCGATCGCGCCAGATCTCGTCGATGGCGCCCGCCGGCGGCTCGAGGCCGCCTTGGCAGAGCTTAGCGCCTGCAGGCGCCTCATCGCGGCGACGCAGGCGTTTAGATAGGCTGCGCCGCTCAGACCGCCCCGGGGCGAGCGGCAATGCTGGGAAACAGCTTATCGAAACGTAGGTCGGCCGCCCGCGAATGACGCGCGCGATAATTTTTAGCATTCGCTCAGAAAGGGAAAGAACGCGCGATGCTGTTAATCCTATCTTAAGGCTGTTGTTGCCGAAGCGTTAGCCGCCGTCCAAGGTATGATCCTCGCTCAAACCGCGCAGAAGATCATGTTGAAAAGCTTCGTTTACAAATTCGTGCAGGACCAATCTGGAGCAACGGCCATAGAATATGGCGTCTTCGCCGCCCTGATAGCCCTCGTTCTAATCCCTGCCGTCGGGCTGGCCGGCCAGGCCGTGAGAACGCCGTTCGCGCTTTTGGTCGCCCTGTTCCAGCCAAGCTAACTGAAGTTTGCGGCCGCGCCGTCGTGAGGAATAGAGATCGCCGCGCCCACAACCGCGGCGCGACGGTGCGCGCGAAGATGGCGTTGGACGACCGCAGTTTTAGCCAGGCGACCGTCGCCGCCTAAGGTTGCGAAAGCATGCCGATCCTTCTAAGGAGGCGCCGTCGGAGCGTAGCGCAGCCCGGTTAGCGCACTAGTCTGGGGGACTAGGGGTCGTGGGTTCGAATCCCGCCGCTCCGACCATAATTTCAAACACTTACGAGGAACGCGCTTACAAGGGCAGTCGCCATGTAAGCAATATGTAAACGCCGAAGCGGACGTCGCGTGAGTGGAAAGTTATTCTGCGCGCCGTCCCTGCTGTGTCTCGCCAGTCAACTGGCAGGATCTTTTCCACC
>JBEVKO010000106.1:0-4988 GCA_040509705.1 Beijerinckiaceae bacterium | reverse complement strand
CTCGGGGTCGTTCCGCAGAACATCGCACCTGGGGACCTCTATCCCGCGCTCGAACGCGGCACGATTGACGCGGCCGAGTTCACAGTGCCGGCGGATGACGAAAAGCTTGGCCTGCATCGGGTGGCGAAGAACTATTATTACCCGGGCTTTTGGGAAGGCGGCGCCATGATGCATCTTTGCGTCAATCTCGACGCGTGGAGCAAGCTGCCGAAACACTATCAGGCGGCGCTTCAATCGGCATGCGAGGTGGCCAACAACAACATGCTCGGCCGCTTTGATGCGCTCAATCCGGCTGCGCTGAAGCGAATGATCAGTCAGGGAACGGAACTCAAGGCGTTTCCGCTTCCGATCATGGAAGCTTCGCTCAAGGCCGCCAACGAGCTCTACGCGGAGATCGCGGGCAAGAACGAAAGCTTCAAGAAGGCGCTCGACAGCTACAACAATTTCCGCGGCGAAGCGCTGCTGTGGTGGCAGGTCGGCGAATACTCGTTCGACAATTTCATGGTGCGCACCAAGGGGCGCGCCTAGCCAACGCGTCCTCAAGGCGCTTGGCGCAAGGCGCTTGACGAGTGACGGGCCGGTCGCAATGGTTGCATTCGCAACTATTGCGACCGAGGCATCATCACATGAGCCAGATCAAGAGCCGCAAGGACACGGTCCAACGGCCCACGCTCGAACTTGAGCGGTTCTTGCCCTATCGCCTCAACGTCCTGGCGGCGCTTTCGAGTGAAGGCGTCGCGCGCCTCTACTCCCGCCGTTTCGGAATTTCGATCCCCGAATGGCGAATCGTCGCAACCCTGGGCGAAAGCGATCGTTTGACGGCGCATGCCATCGGCGGCCACAGCCACATGCACAAGACGAAGGTATCGCGCGCGGTCGGCGACCTCATCAGCCGCGGCCTCGTCCGGCGCGAGATCAACAAGCGCGACCTGCGCGAAGCTTTCCTCACGCTCACGCCGAGCGGACGCGCCGTCTATGAAGCGATCGCGCCGCTCGCCCTGTCATACGAGGCCCGGCTGGTTGAGGGCCTTTCGGAGGCCGACAGGCTGGCCGTCGAACGCGCCATTTCGGCTCTGACGGTCCGCTCTCGCGCGCTCCTCGATCAAATCAAGACGGAGCAGAATGGCGAAAGCGAACCGGCTAGCTCGCCCGATCAGATTGCTTAACGTCACATTTACGATGCCGCAGCCATTGATTGCGCTCTGACTGCCGATAGTTTGGAACATATTGGCTCGTGGCGAACTGGCTTATTCGATGACAAATCGGCTCCGGACAGCTGTCCTCATAGCCGCGGCGCTAGCCGGCGGGGCGGAGGCCAACGCCCAGGGTCAAGCCTGCCAGATTGCGCAGGCGGAGCTCGCAGCATTCGACCGAACCAGCGGCGGGCGAGTCGGGGGAGGTTCGGACCAGGCCGAGATCGCGCGCCTTTCGGCGCAGTATTACGCGATCGGCTGCGATCGCCCTTCCCTGCCTTTTTTTGTGGTGCGCCCGGCGCAATGCGACCAGATCGAACGCCGGATAGCGCGGATCCAGGCTTATGGCGGATTGATCGCCGGCGGCGCTGGGCGACGAGAGCGGTTGGTCGCGGCTGTGGAGCGGCATTGCTCCGGCGAGCCCTCGCTGTCGGCGCGATCGCGCAGCATCGAGGATCAGTTTCGAGGCCCTTCCCACATCATCATCGATGAAGAGCCGATGGTCGCGCCTGAGGATCAGTTCCTCGCTCCTCCGCTTGGCCGCGCCATGTGCGTGCGAACGTGCGATGGCTTTTACTTCCCCCTGACCAACAGCCCGAACGGCCGAGAGGGCGCCGACGACATGTGCCAGGCGCTGTGTCCCGCCGCAGAGACCCGCGCGTTTTACCTTGATCAGGGCGGCGGCGTCGATCATGCGGTCAACAATCAGGGCCAGCGCTACGCGACGCTCAGAAACGCCTATCGCTTCCGACGCGAAATTTCCACGACCTGCGGATGTCGCAAACCGGGGGAAACCTGGTCGAAGACTCTGCAAGGCGCTGAAGAGATGATTCAGCCGGCGCCAGGCGATGTTGTGGTCACCGACGACAAGAACAAGCCGCTCCCCAACACACCGCTTCGACCTGGGGCAAGCCCCAATTCGCCGACCGTCGCCGCGCGGGGAAAGACAAGGCAGGCGATTGATCCGGAGCCCTTGGAAGACGAGACGCTTGAAGCGGACATCGTCCCGCCCGAGCCCTCCGGTCTTGCTGTGATCAGGCCCAAGGCTCCACCCGCGCCAACGACTGTCGAATCACCGCCGCCTGCGCCGACGAGCGGCCAGAAGAAGCAGGTTCGGGTTGTCGGGCCAGCCGTCAATTCCGACCCTGGACGACCTGCGCCGCCGGCGAAGCCGAACTAGGTCGACGTCGCCAACCATCCGCCGTCGCGGATTACTCCGTTCGTTGCAGGTTCCTGATGCGATCGAACGCAACCGCGATGACGATGAAGCTGCCGACGAACACGCCCTGCCAGAATGCATTGATCCCGAGAAGGCCCAGACTGTTGCGGATGACTTCAATCAGCGCGGAGCCGACGAGCGCGCCGAACGCCGTCCCTGCCCCGCCCGCGAGGTTGGCTCCGCCAATCACCGTCGCGGCGATGACCTGTAGCTCCATCCCTGCGCCGAGATTGGTCGTCACCGCGCCAAGCCAGCCGGTCTCGATGATGCCGGTGACCCCAGCGGACAGCGACGAGATCATGTAGACGAGCAGCTTGGTTCTGCGCACGGGGACGCCCGTCATGATGGCGGCCTGTTCATTGCCTCCGATCGCAAACACGTAGCGGCCAAACTTCGTCCAGCGCAGCACAAAGCCGGTGAGCAACGCCAGAAGGATCATGTAGATCACCGGGTTGGCGATGCCGAAGAACAGAGCGCCGCCGCCCAGAAACAGCAGCTTGTCGTGATCGGGCCCAAACTGAAACACCACAGTGTTGTTTGACGTCACCATCGCCAGACTGCGCGCAATGGACAGCATGCCTAGCGTGACGACAAAGGGCGGCATGCCGAGATAAGCAATTAAAACGCCGTTGACCGCGCCGACGATCAGCGCTGTGGCAATCGATGCGGCGATGCCGACGCCAATGCCGTAACCCGCGTGCATCACAACGGCGAGCACCATGCTGCAGAGGCAAAGCACCGAGCCGACGGACAGATCGATGCCGCCGCTGATGATCACGATCGTCATGCCCAATGCGATGATGGCGACGAAGGTGAAATTCCGGGTCACGTTGAACAGGTTGTTTGTGGTCGCGAAGGAGTTCGTTGCGACGGATAGAAAGGCGCACGCCAGGCAAACGGCGAGAAAGACCCAGAAGGCCTGACGGGAGGCGAGCCAGCCCAGCCAGTCGAAAGGCTCGCGCCTCGTCCCGCCTTCGAGCCCGATGTCCATGTCAGCGCTCCATCGCCGGGCGCAAGCGTCGCCTGCACGACGCCGTCGCGCATCCCCGGCGGACTCTGCCGACAAGATTCCGGAAAGGAAAGCGGTTTCGCAGCCGCGAAGTCGCGTGGGCTTTCAACCGGCCAGCGCTGCGCTCCGGACGCCGGCTTCGCCCTGCGGTCCATTGCGCAGGCGGGGCGAATGCGCAAACATGCCCCGACCTCTCCAAGCCAAACCGCAGGTCGCCGCAACAGCCTGCGCCAACGCGTAACGCCCGCGATTTCTGACCAAGCAACGGTGCACCATGGGAGGAAGAAATGAGGAAGGCATTGTATGTCGCCGCATTGGCGGCGCTCGTCGCATCTGCGGGTGCGGCCATGGCGCAGAAGAAGCAGCTCGTCATCGTCGTGAAAGGCCTCGACAATCCGTTCTTCGAGGCGATCAACCAGGGATGCCAGAAGTGGAACCGGGAGAATGCGAATTCGCCTTATAGCTGCTTCTATACCGGCCCGGCCTCAACTTCCGATGAGGCGGGCGAAGCGCAGATCGTGCAGGATATGCTGGGCAAGTCCGACACCGCGGCGATCGCGATCTCACCATCGAATGCGCCGTTGATCGCCAATGCGATCAAGGCCGCAAGGCCCAAAGTGCCGGTGATGACGATCGACGCCGACCTGCGCAAGGAGGACGCGGCGCTCCGCAAGACATATCTCGGCACCGACAACTACACGATGGGATTTCGCCTCGGCGAATATCTGAAGAAAGCCAAGCCAAATGGCGGAACGGTCTGCTACATCCTCGGGAACGCCGCCGCGGACAACATCCTACGGCGCGCCGCTGGAACGCGCGACGCGCTCTCGGGCAAGAAGGATCTCGACAGGCTCAAGGGAGAGGGCGGCTGGACCGAGGTCGCCGGCTGCCCGGTTTTCACCAATGACGATGGCCCGGCCGGCGTGCAGGCGATGTCGGACATTCTCGCAGCAAATCCCAAGCTCGACGGGTTCGTTCTCGAAGGAGGCTGGCCGCTGTTCGGCGCGCCGCAGCCTTACCGCCAGCTCACCAACCAGTACAAGGATCGCATTGCGTCGAAAGATCTTGTGATCGTCGCCGCCGACACCATCGGCGAAGAGGTCGCAATCGCCAAGGAAGGTCGAGTCGAAGCGCTCGTCGGGCAGCGGCCGTTCGAGATGGGATACAAGGCGCCGTCGGTCATGATCGACCTGATCGAGGGCAAGGCTGTGCCCGATCCGGTCTTCACCGGGCTCGACGAGTGCACGCGCGAAACAGCGGACACGTGCATTCAGAAGTAGGGTCGCGCTGAAACTGCTTCGTCGGCGGCGCCTTCCCTCCAAGCGCCGCCGAGGTAAGCAGGTCGATCAGAAATCAAACGCCTCTGCGCTCGTCGCGGGGCCTTTTGACTTGTAGAATGCGTCGTCCTTCGCTGCGATTTCGCGTCCGGCGTCGCGGAACTTGTTGACGATCGGATAGCGGCGGTCGCGGCCGAAACTTCTGCGCGTCACTTTCACGCCAGGCGCCGACTGACGCCGCTTGTATTCCGCGACATAGAGCAGCCGCTCGACCTTTTTCACCGTCTCGA
>JBEVKO010000105.1:0-8768 GCA_040509705.1 Beijerinckiaceae bacterium | reverse complement strand
CTTCGAGTCATAGCCGGTGCCGCCCGACGACATGAACGAATTGACGACGCCTGTCGCAAGCGCCTGCGGCAGCTCAGCGGCCTGGATCGTGACCGCCTGCGCGCCGACGAGTTCGCCGATGCGCGCCGTGCCGACATTGTAGGCGCGCCATTTCAGGCCCAGCATGTCCGCGACGCTGTTGATGTCCTTCTTGGCGTAGACGCCCTGCGGCGCCCACGGCACCGCAAACAGCAGCATGATGCCCTGCGACGCGAGCTTCTTCTCAATCGCCGGACGCGAGGCCTTGTAGAGCTTCATCGAGTCCGGAAAGCTGTTGGCGAGAAATGGCACGACATCGATGCCGAACAGCGGATCCTCGTTCTCGTGGATCGACAGCAGCACCTCGCCCATCTGCGCCTGGCCGGTCGCAACGGCGCGCTTGATCTCCGGCGCCTTGAACAACGACGCGCCGGCATGGACCGTGATTTTCAGCTTGCCGCCGGTCGCAGCCTCGACGTCCTTGGCGAACGCGGTAAGATTCTCGGTATGCGGATTATCGGCCGGATAGGCGGCCGGCAGGTTCCATGTGGTCTGCGCCGAGGCGCCCGTCACGCCAAGGGCGAAAAGGCCCGCCGCCAGCGCGGCTCTGCGATTGATCAGCATCATTACTCCTCCTGAAGGGTCGTTCGAGGCGACTTTAGTAGGTAATCACGTAGTTGGGGAGCCACATCACGATGCCCGGAAACATCGTGATCAGGGCGACCGCAACCATGAGCAGAAAGAAGAAGGGCAGCGCGGCGAGCGCGACCGTATTGGAATCATGTCCGCTCATGGTTTGCAGCACAAAGAGATTGAATCCGACCGGCGGCGAGACTTCCGCCATCTCGACGATCAGCACGACGAAAATGCCGAACCAGATGAGGTCGAAGCCGGCCTTCTGAACCATCGGCAGGACGATCGCCGTCGTCAGCACGATCATCGAGATTCCGTCGAGCGCCGTCCCGAGCAGGATATACATCACCATTAGCGCGGCGATGAGGCCGTAGGGTCCGAGCTGCAGCCCATCGACCCAGGACGCCAAGGCGAGGGGAATGCCGGTGTAGCCCATCGACTGCTTCATGAAGGAAGCGCCGGCCAGGATGAGCATGATCATGCAGGTGACGCGCGTCGTTCCCATCACGCTGTCCCAGAACGTCTTGCGGTCCAGTACGCCGCCCCACCAGGCGATCAGCAACGATCCGAGGACGCCCCAGGCGGCGCATTCGGTGGCCGTTGCCCAGCCCGCGATGAGCGCAGCGAAGACGAGCAGGATGAGAAGCGTGAGCGGGATGAGATTGGCCGATTCCCTGAATTTCTCCGCCATGGACATTTTCGGCTCCTGCGGCGGCATCTTGTGATGGTTGATGATCGACCAGGCCGCGATGTAGCCGGAATAGAGCGCCATCACGAGAAAGCCGGGCAGGAAGCCCGCGAGAAACAGTTTGATGATCGAGACGTTCGCCGCAACGGCGTAGATCACCATGGTGATCGATGGCGGAATGAGGATGCCGAGCGTGCCGGCGCCGGCGAGCGAGCCGAGGCTGAGCTTCTCGTCATAGCCGCGCTTCTTCAGCTCCGGCAGCGCTATTTTCGCGACGGTCGCGCAGGTCGCAGCCGAGGAGCCGGAGACAGAGCCGAAAAGTCCTGACGCCAGCACGTTAACATGCATCAAGCGCCCCGGAACCCGACGCAGCCACGGTGCGAGGCCACGGAACATTTCTTCCGACAGTTTGGTGCGATAGAGGATCTCTCCCATCCAGATGAACAGCGGCAGCGCCGCAAGCTCCCAGGATGCGCTGCCGCCCCACACAGTCGTTGCAAGCACCTGCCCGGCGGGAATGCCGCCCACAAACATCATGCCGAGCCAGCCCACCGCGAGCAGGCTGATGGCGATCCACACGCCGCCGGCGAGCAAAACCGTGAGGACGCCGAAAAGCAGCAGGGTGATTTCGAGGAGTTGCAGCCCGGACATCACACGGCGCTCTGCACAGCGCGCTCAACCACTTCCTCGGCGGACCTGGGCGGCTCTTTCTCGTAGCGCGGCTTGTTGCCCATGAGGACATGAACAAGCTCGTCGAGGATGGCGATGGTCAGGAGCGCGAGCCCGCCGCAATAGCCAAGCTGCGGAATCCACATTTTCACCGGCACGACGCCTTGCGCCATGTCGTTCGTCAGCCATGAGTAGTAGGTGAACTGGATCGCGTACCAGCTGAAATAGGCGCTGAAAGCGAGAGCGATCGAAAGCGCCGCGATCTCCGCCGCATGCTTCATTCGTCCCTGGAGGCGATCGGTCAGCAGACCGACCCGGATCATGTCGCCTGACTTGAACGTGTGCGCGAGGCCAAGAAACGCCATGGCGGCCATGCACCAGGCCGCGAACTCATCGCCCGCGGGAATATTCACGCCGATTTCGCGTCCGACCGACAGGCCCATCATCAAAAGGAAGATCACGATAAGAAATCCGCCGGCCGCCCATCCGGCGAGGAGGTAGAGCGCGTCGAGTGTGCGCCGCAGCAGCGATGGTCGCGCGTCCGCGCCGGAATCGGCCGTCATATTTCCCCCTCCGACGACGCTATCCCTTAGACAGGGCTTTTTTGGCGACGACAATCGTCTTGAAGGATGCAAGCATGCGACCAAAAGCAAGTCAACAGATCATCTACAAGTTGTCATTAAATCATTAGCAAATTGTCGCTGCGCTGCAAGCGGCGACTTCCACCTTGAGGCCTTGCGCCCGGCATGGCGTCAGGCCAAACGCCAGATGCGCCGATTGGCGGCGCCGCGGCTCGGACGAGGTGTCTCGCAACCATGCGAGTGATTGTGTGCGGCGCCGGCATCATCGGCGTGACCACCGCCTACGAGTTGGCGCGCAAAGGCTTCGAAACAATCGTGGTCGACCGTTGCGCGGGCGTTGCGCGCGAAACCAGCGCCGGCAACGCCGGCGTCATCGCGCCTGGCTATGTGACGCCGTGGGCCGCGCCCGGAATGCCGCGCAAGGTGTTGCGCTATCTCGGCAAGCCGGCCGCGCCAGTCATCTTCCGCCCGCGAGCGTCGGTTTCGCAATGGCGCTGGATCTGGCGTTGGTTGAAAAATTGCAGCGAAGCGCATTATCGCATCAACAAAGGCCGTTCGCAGCGCGTCGCCTACTATTCGCGCGAGCGACTCCATCATGTGCGCTCCGAACTCGGGATCGAGTATGAGGCGAGCCAGGGCTATCTCCAACTGTTTCGCAGTGGGAAAGACCGGGAACTGGCGGCGCCGGCGCTCGCGATTTTGCGCGAGGCGGGCATCGCCCATCAATTGCTCGAACCCGACATGTGCCTCGCCATCGAGCCCGGCTTGATGGCGCGTGAGGCGCCGCTGCATTCCGGTCTCTTTCTTCCAGACGACGAAGCGGGCGACTGCGCGCTTTTCGCCGAGCGCCTTGCGGCTCGGCTGCAGGACGAGGGCGTCGTCTTTCGACTCAGAACAACGATAGAAGGCCTGGCGTCGTCCGACAGCGGCCGCATCGTCGGCGTCGCCGTGCGCGATGAGGCGGGCCGGGGCGAGTTCCTCGAAGCCGACGCTGTCGTCCTTGCCGCCGGAGTCGAGAGCGTCGCTCTGGCGCGGCCACTCGGAATCGACCTGCCGCTCTATCCCGTCAAGGGATACTCGGTGACGCTGCGCGTCTCCAACGAGGCGTTCGCCCCGCGCGCTGCGATGATAGACGAGGCGTACAAGACGGCGATCACGCGCTTTGGCGACCGCGTCCGCATCGCCGGCACGGCGGAACTGTCGGATGACGCCCTGACGCCGCGCGCGACGCCCTGCAATACGCTGCTGACCGTGGCGCGCGACTGGTTTCCGCAAGGGATCGCCATACCGATGAAGCCTGATTTCTGGATCGGACGCCGTCCGATGACGCCGGACGGCCCGCCTTTGCTCGGACCGACGCCGGTGGGCGGACTCTTTCTCAATGTCGGCCACGGCTCGTCCGGCTGGGCTATGTCGCTGGGCTCAGCCAGGGCGGTCGCCGATGTTGTCGCGGGCGACGCGCCCGATCTCGATCTCGATGGGCTGACGCTCTCGCGCTATGGCGGCTGAGCGCGCTTGCGATCAACCCGTCGGCTTCTCGGGAGAGCATGTCTGCGTCGTCGTGCGCCACGGAAAGTCGCCGCACTTGTCACAGGCGACGAGCAGGAAGGCGACGGCGCACGCCAGGGTAAGACGGACGATCATGCATGGGTCTCCACCGATCGCGCAGAGCTTAGCCGCCCCGCGGGTGGGATGGAAATGTCCAATGATTGATCCGATCAGGCGTGCGCGCGCAAAAATGAGCGCGGCCTCAAGCCGGCCTCCAGCCAGTTCAAGAGGGTGACCACATCGAAGACGGGGAGGCGCGTCGCGCGGGCGATGGCCTGCGCATGCGGAACGAGATTGGTGCATTCCAGCAGGATCGCGCCAACATCCGGATGATTCGCCGTCAGCGACCGAGCAGTCGTGACCGCCTCGCTCTCACGCCGATCGAATCCATTCGATTCCAGCTCGCCGAGGATAGCGCGCTGGAAGTCTCCTCCCTCCGGAAGACCGGCGAGCGGCGTATCAGGCGCGCAGCCCGCCGCGGCAAGATGCCTGGCGTCAAGCGTCCGGGAGGAGAACGTCAGAACCCCGACGCGTCGGCCCTTCGGCAGCGTCCGCTCGATCATCGGACCTTGCAGCAGGCTCGAGGTGGCGACAGGGACGGGCAGACGCGCAGCCAATTCGCGCTGATAGAGGGCAAGGAACCCGCAGCTTGTCGCGATCGCGTCAGCTCCGTCTCGCGCCAGCGCGAGGCCCGCCTCCGCAAACGGCTCCAGGTAGCTCGCATCGTCGAGCGCGGTGATTCGCGCTGCGGTGGCCGCCGGGACGGTGCGGCGCATCACAGGGAAATCGAAAGTCGCTTCATGCCCGATATCGCCGGGAAATCGCTCGAACGTGGTGTCGAGCATGAGGACGCCGATGGTCGCACGCGGAATCATCCCGCAAATCTCGTGGCAGGCGTCGGTCTTGACAATGTCGGAATGCTTACGCGGCGAAGCGTTCGCCATCCTCGCCGAAATAGCCGATATAACGCCGGTCGATTTTCGCGGTGGGCAGGATCACCAGCACGTCGGTCGTGTTGAACGCCTGGTCGATGACCGCCTGATCGCTGAAGCGGGCGCCGACGCGCAGATAGCCCTTGATCAGCGGCGGCATGGCGCGGAGCGCAATGCGCATATCGACCTCGTTCGTCTGTGCATTGTCCATTGCGATGGCGCGGTGCTCGTGGGCTCGCGTGCGCCATTCCCCGTCCGCGCGCGCATATCGGGCAAGATAGCTCAGCGGCGCCGCCAGCCGGTCCGGATCCGTCCCTGCGAAGCTGGCGCAGCCGAACATCACGTCGATGCGATGATGGCGGACATAAGCCCAGACGCCTTGCCAGAGCAATTCGACGGTGCGCCTGTCGCGGTAGGATTTCAGCACGCAGGAGCGGCCGAGTTCCAGAAACCGCTTGCCGGGATGCCGCGCGACCAGCGCGTCGATATCGAACTCATCCTGCGTGTAGAAGCCGCAATGGCGCTCGGCGATCTCCTGTCGCAGCAGACGATAGGCTCCGACGACGCGGGGTTGGGCGCCATCCGCCCCCCGGTCGATGACAAGAAGATGGTCGCAGAACTGGTCGAAGCGGTCGGCGTCGCGCCGGGTCATGCGCGTGATGCGTCCCGGTTTCGCGGACATTTCCCCGTAGAACACCTCATAGCGCAGCCGTTGCGCCCGCCGCACGTCGGCCGCGCTTCGCGCCAGTCGGACTTCCAGCGTCCCCAGCTTGCCAAGAATACCATCCAGCGCCGGCCTGCGGTCCAACGGCGCGAGGCGAAGGAAGTCCGCCCGCAGGATGGTTGGCCAGTTCTGATGGAAGAAGGTCAAAGCGCTTGCTTTGGCGAACGCGCTCATGCCGGGCATTTGCAAGGGCGAAGGATCTCCGAATCAACCATTGCGAAGTTTATCGGCATGCTGGGTACGATTTATGACAGTCCTTATTCACTCCTTTGAGTGAATATGGACTTGCTTAGCCGGCCAGACGAACGTCGCATTGCTCCGGCGCCAGCCAGCGGGTCAAGATCGCCGCGAGAGCGGTCGGTTCGATTGGCTTAATGAGAAAATCATCGAATCCCGATTCGAGCGCCGCGGCGCGATCCTCCGGGAACGCGCTCGCGGTCACGGCGACAATCGGCAGATGCGGCAGCCGCCGCGCCGCTTGTAGCGCGCGCACCAGGCGGACGAGGTCGTCGCCGCTCATCGTCGGCATGCGCAGATCAAACAGCGCGCCGACATACGCGGGCGTCCGCCCGTCAAAACTGTCCTCCAGCTTGCGCAGCGCGTCATCGCCGTCGCAAGCCCACGTCACGGCGAAGCCGAGTCGTTCGATTTGACGCGTGGCGAGCAGCGCGTTGATCTCATTGTCTTCGGCAAGAAGAATGCGCGGCGCGTCCTCATCGACGGGAGTCGCCGGCTCCGTCGATGTTCGCACCATGGCCGGCGCCTGCGGAGCGTTGCCGCGCAGACGCGGGATGAGGGACGTTGCGCGCACCGGCTTCATCAGCCAGCCGTCGAATCCAGCCTCATGCGGCGAGCCGAGACGGCGCCGCTCGAAGGGCGACATGAGGACCAGCACGTCGCGGGCGCCGCGCTTGCGCGCAAGAGTCGCGAGACGCAGCGCGTCTTCGCCGAGCGACAGGTCGATCAGGACAGTCGCATCCCGCGCATTCGCGAGGGCGGCTCGCGCCTCGGCGGAATTTTCCGCGCCTTCGATGTCTCCGCCATGTGCGGCGATGCGGGCCGACAAATGCGCGCGGCTGAACGGGGCGGGTGCGATCAGAATGAAGCGCCTGTTGCGGAGTTCTTCGCCTGGAGGTCTGGCAGGTTCGGCGGCGGCAAGGGGAATGCGCGCGATGAACGTTGCGCCGGCGCCGGGCGTGCTGTCGACGGTCAAATCGCCGCCCATGTGGGTCACAAGCCGGCGTGAGATTGCAAGTCCAAGGCCCGCGCCTTCATGCGGGCGAGCCCCAGTGCCGTCGACCTGCTCGAACTCGCCGAATATTGCTTCGTGCCTGTGAAGCGGAATGCCGACGCCGGTGTCGCTCACTGTGATGACGGCGGCGCCGTCGCCGGCGCGCGCAACGGCGACGCCGACGCCGCCATGCTCGGTGAATTTGATTGCGTTTCCGATCAGGTTGATCAGCACCTGGCGCAGCCGCGCCGCATCGCCGACAACGCTCGCGCTGACGTCAGTCGCCACGGCCGCGGAAATGTCGAGATCTTTTTCCTGGGCGCGCGGCGCCAGAAGCTCCACGGCGCTCTCGACGAGCGCCGCCAGGTTGAAAGGCTTGTGCTGAAGCTCGAGTTTTCCGGATTCGATCTTCGAGAAGTCGAGGATCTCGTCGATCAGTTCGAGCAGCGCTCCGCCCGACGAGCGGATCGCCTTCACATAGGTAACCTGTTCTGGCGTGAGCGGCGTATCGCCGAGCAAGCCCGCCATGCCTAGGATGCCGTTGAGCGGGGTGCGGATTTCATGGCTGACTGTCGCAAGGAAGCGCGATTTGGCCTGGCTTGCGGCTTCAGCGCGCGCCCGCGCATCGGCGATCGAAGCTGCGGCGTCGGCTTCCGCGCGCTGGCGGGCAAGCAGGCCTTCCAGGCGGCGACGCTCGATCTCACCGGCCTTAAGCTTGGTTTCCAGTTGAAAATATTCGCGTAGCAGCAATGCGACGATCAATGCGAGCGCGCCGATCGCTCCAAGCATTCCAATCAACATGGCGCCGCCGACGCTCGCCGCCGTGACGAAACTCATTACTCTCTCCCTCGTCCGCCGGTGAGGATGGGCGGGAGACCTTGACGGCCCATGATCAAAAAGGGTGTCCGGGCGCCATATCGCCGGTGAGGGTTCAGAGGCCGTGACGGGATTTCGTGCAATTTGATCGATCCCGGCATGGTTTTCGGGTGGCCCGGAATGACGGGGCGCCTATCTTGGCGGAGAAGCAGCAGACAAGAGTTTGACGATGCTACACGCGGCCATTCCCGACCCCAGGACCATTGAACCCGTTCGGGCCCAGGCCCTCCAGGACTATGACCGGGTGCGGAAGATCATTGCTTTCCTGACCGAGCGATCGCGCCGTCAGCCCTCGCTTGAGGAGGTCGCCGGCCATGTCGGGCTGTCCGCCAGCCACGTTCACGCCCTGTTCAAGCGCTGGGCCGGGTTGACGCCCAAGGAGTTCCTGGCGGCGGTGACGCTCGACCACGCCAAGCGCCTCCTGGCCGACCAGGCGAGCGTCCTTGATGCGACTTACGAGACTGGCCTCTCCGGACCGGGGCGCCTGCACGACCTCTTCGTCACCCATGAGGCGATGTCGCCGGGCGAATGGAAGACCGGCGGCGCGGGGCTCGAACTCCGCTACGGGTTCCATGCCTCGCCCTTCGGGGAAGCGCTCGCCGTGATCACCGATCGCGGTCTCGCCGGACTTGGCTGGGTCGACCAGAAATCGGGCCCCGGCGCCGCGGCCGCAGAGGGCAAGCCGGGAGGCGGCCGCGAAGGCGCGCTGGCCGATATGCGCAGGCGCTGGCCGAATGCGACCTATGTCCACGATCAGGATGCGACCGCTCCCTATGTGGCGCACGCGTTCGACCCCGAGGAATGGCGCCGCGACAGGCCGTTGCGGGTCGTGCTGATAGGCTCCGACTTCGAAGTGCGCGTCTGGCAG
>JBEVKO010000104.1:0-11453 GCA_040509705.1 Beijerinckiaceae bacterium | reverse complement strand
AATTGCCTTGTTGCGACGGCGAAATGAGTTGCGGCGGGCCTCCGATCCGGCGCGTCAACGGCGCCTGAAATCAGATGCAGGCTCATTTGCGGGCCGAGCCCAAACCATCTGATGTGCGGCCTGCCGGTTTTATTCTCGATTTCCGGCAACCCGAGCACGCCCTGGTAGAAAGCGACGCTCGTCACAAGGTCCTTCACATGAAGTGAGACGTGATCCAGCTTCAGTTCAAAACTCATCGCTGCCCCTCCCTCAGCGGCTTCATCGCCCGGCGCCGTCAGAAGGTTAACACACGCGAACCAATTCGCGGGAACCGTCTCAGTGCGGAGAGGAAGAAGACACGCATACCTTTCGTTAATCCGGCGGCGGGGCTCGCGGCGAGGTTACGCGCCCGTCCATCGTTAGGACCCCACCCGTTACGGTAACGAAAGTTCAACCCTCCTTGGTCACCATGCGCCGCGGTTCGCGTCCGGAGCATCTTGACTCCCGTTGGCGCGGACCCGGCCACCGGAGTTTGCGTACCCCATGAAATCCCGCGACACCCTGCTTCGCCTGAAGCGCTTCCAGCTGGATGAGAAACGCCGCAAGGTCTCCCAGCTGGAAATGATGATCGCAGAATTTGAACGGATGGCCGCGGATCTGGAGCGCGAGATCCAGAGCGAAGAGCAGAAGGCGCGGATCAGCGATCCGACCCACTTCGCCTATCCGACCTACGCGCGGGCTGCGATGACCCGCCGGGACAATCTGAAAGAATCCGCGAACAACCTGAAAACCCAGCTCGACGAAGCGCGGGCCGCGGTCGAAGAGGCGTTTGAAGAGTTCAAGAAGGTCGAGACGCTCGACAATCGTGAGCATGCCCGCGAAAAGGCGGACGCGGCTCAACGCGAGCAGGCGGAGTTCGACAGGATCAGCCTGTCGCGGCACGCGATGCGCGCCGGCGCCTGATCACGGCTCAAAACCATTTGCGAAGGCCAGGCGTCGCTCGGCCTTTTGCATGTCAGGCGACGGCGGGAGCGCGTCCGCGATACAGCCTTCTGCACGCCGGCGCGATTACGATGAGCGCGGCGAAGATGATGAGGGCGAGCGAGATCGGTCGCGTGAAGAATATCGAAGCGCTGCCATGCGACAAAACGAGCGACTGACGCAGCGAATTCTCGAAGATCGGCCCAAGCACCAGGCCAAGCACCATCGGCGCCGCGGGCCAGTCGTAGCGCTTCATGCCCCAGCCGAGCGCGCCGAACGCGACCAGCATCCAGGCGTCTTCAATCGAATTCGACTGCGAATAAACGCCGGCGACGCACAGCACGAGAATGGGCGGATAGAGCCAGCGATACGGCACGCGCAGGAGCTGCGCGAACAGGCCCGCCAGCGGCAGATTCATGATCAGCAGAATCACATTGCCGATATACATGCTGGCGATCACCGCCCAGACCAGCGCCGCATTCTTGTCGAAGAGTTCTGGCCCAGGCCTGATGCCGAACATGACGAGCGCGCCGAGAATGATCGCAGTGGTGCCGGACCCCGGAACGCCGAGCGCAAGCATCGGCACCATCGCGCCTGAGGCCGCCGCGTTGTTGGACGCCTCGGGGCCTGCGACGCCTTCGATGGCGCCGTTGCCGAAGCGCGACGGATCCTTCGCCAGCTTCTTCTCCGCGACATAGGCGATGAACGAAGCGATCGTGGCGCCAGTCGCCGGCAGCACGCCGATGAAGAAACCGATTCCCGTTCCGCGCAAGATCGGCATCCAGCTCGCGCGCCAGTCGTCGCGCGTCGGTAGCAGATTCTTGACGCGCGTAATGGGCTGCAGCGACGTCATGTTGCAGCTCGCCAGCACTTCGCCGACTCCGAACAGCGCGACCGTGAGCAGGATGAATTCGACGCCGTCGAGAAGCCATACCTGATCAAAATGGAATCGCGACACGCCGGTCTGCTGATCGATGCCGATGGTGCCGAGAAGGAGGCCGAAAAATCCCGCCGTCAGTCCCTTCAACAGCGAGCCGCCGACCGCGGCGAGCGCCAGAAGTCCGAGCATGACGAGCGAGAAATATTCCGGCGGGCCGAAGGCCAGCGCCGCGCGCGCCAGCGGCGGCGCAAGCAATGTCAGGCCGAGCGTCGCGATGGTACCCGCGATGAACGATCCGATCGCGGCGATGCCGAGCGCCGCGCCGGCGCGGCCCTGCAGCGCCCTTTGATATCCGTCGATTCTGGTCATGACGGTCGATGATTCGCCCGGCACGCTAACCAGCACTGACGTCAGCGTCCCGCCATACTGCGCGCCATAGTAGATGCCGGCGAACATGATGATGGCTGAAGTGGGATCCGATCCGAACGTCAGCGGCAACAATAGCGCAATCGCAGACGAAGGACCGATTCCCGGCAGCGCGCCGACGAGTTGGCCGACGAAAACCCCGGCGAAACACATGAGAAGGTGCCAAGGCGTGAGCGCGCTCGCAAAGCCGGTCGCAAGTTCAGCGAAGGCCGACATTCAGAAGCTCCACGGCCCGAGAGGCAACGGCACGCCGAGCCAGGTGCGGAAAACGAGAATAAGCGCGGCGGACGTCGCCGCCGATACCAAGAGCCCCGGAATCACGGAGATGCGCTCGACGACGCAGTAGAGGAACGCGAGCATCAGAAACATCGACGTCGCAAAGCCGATCAGTTCGATGCCGCCGACGCCGGCTGCGATAGCCGCAAGCACGATGAGCGGTTTGCCGATCGGCCCCTGCTCGGCTCCGGCGTCCGGCGCACTGCGAAGCCGCGCGATCAAAATCGCGAGCGTCAACGCAGCAAGCGCAACGCCATAGATGAGGGGAAGGAATCCCGCCTGCGGCGAAAATCCCTCCCACATCGGCATTCCTGCGGCGACCGCCACCCACAGGACGGCGATTGCAAGGAGCGCAATGGCGAGAATGACCTCGCCGACGTCGAGCCTGGCCGACATTGTCTTAAGCGGGCTTGCCGAGAAGCTCGCGGTACAGCCTCTCCTGGTCGGCAAGGAATTTTTCGAACGCCTCGCCCGGAATGGGCGCCTCGGATGCGACATTGTCCTTGATGTAGGTTTTGAACGCGGGCGTCGCGACGACCTTCGCGATGACGCCTTCCCAATACTTTGCAGCATCGTCAGGTGCGCCCTTTGGCATCGCGACGCCGCGCCACATCTGGAAGTTCGGCGTTGAAATGCCCTGTTCCTTCATCGTCGGCACGTCTGGAAGCGCATCGAAGCGCGAATCGCGGAAGACGCCGAGGGCGCGCACCGACTTCGATTGCAAATGGCCCATGAATTCCAGCGGATTGCCCATGCAGGCATGGACGTGTCCGCCGAGCAGCTGCGTCAGCGCTTCGCCGCCGCTGTTGAAGTTCACGATGTTGTATTCGGCTCCGGTGGCGCGCGCGAACACGGTGATCGCCATGACGTCTGTCGTTCCGCCAGTGGCGAAAGCCAGCGTCTTTGGCGGCTTCGCTTTTGCTTCGGCGACGAATTCGCCGACGGTCTTCCACGGCGCTTCGGCCTTCACGAACAGTACGAAATCGTCGAGCATCACATTCATGATCGGACGAACTTCCGACAATGTCTTCGCCTGCGGATTGAGAATGGGCGTAATCTGCGTCGTGCCGTTGACGAGGGCGATCGTGTGCGGGTCCGCGCGCCGGCTCGCCGACATGTAGCCGATTCCTGCAGCCCCGCCGCCGCCGGGCCGGTTGTTGAGCGCAACGGGTACGGGCACAAGCTTTTCATCAACGATGATCTTGTGCATGACCCGCGCGAGAAGATCAGCGCCGCCTCCAACGGCGAACGGCACCACGAACTCGACATCCTTGGTCGGCCGCCAGCCGGTTTGCGCGAACGCCGGGCGAATGGCGAAGGCGAGCGATGCGCTTGCGGCGCACGATGTGAAAGTGCGTCTTGTGATGGTCATGTCATCCTCCCTGACTTGGTTGTATTCTTCTTGAACGCGCCTGTTCTGGCGCGCGCCGAGGCTCAACCCTGTCGACCTTTCAGCGGCGAAACCACGTCCAGCATATAAGATTCGTCGCCCACCGACGTGACGGTAGCCTCGACGAGCGCCTTGTCCAGATTGATCACCCATATCAGGCTGCTTCCCGGCCCCGATTTCATGCCGCCGACCACGAGTGCGCGCGTGCGATCAGGCGCAACTGCGATGCCGCGTGGGCGCGCGGGACCGCCGTCGGGCGCCTTCGGATAGATGCGCGAGACCTCCGCTGGACGTCCTGCTAAAGCGTCGGCGACGCTGACGATCGAGATGGAGTTGGAGCGAAAGCAGCTTGCGATCACATGCTTGCCATCGGGCGTAAAGGCCACCGCGAATGGCCGCGTCTCTTCGTTTGGATCATCGCTTCCGACGCGCACCCGCGCCACTTCCGCTGCGCGTCCGCTTGCAGCCAGCTCAGCGTCAATGAGCGAGATCGTCTTCCCCTCGCGACGTTCGCGCATGCTTTCGCGCGCAGCGACCGCGATCCATCGACCGTCCGGGCTCGCCGCCAGGCCGAACGGTCCCGCCTCGACCGGGATGCGCGCAATCTCCGCGTCGGGACGTCCCTTGAGCGCGGCGGCGAGATCGATGACGGACACATCGTCCGTGCCGCCGTTTCCGGCGAACGCCAGTCCGCCGCGCACCGAACTGACGGCGAGCCCGTTAGGATTGGGATAGCGGCCGAAGCTTTCGTGCGGGCTGTCATGCCGGCTCGGTTCTGTTGCGCCGTGTCCCTTCGCCTCGGCGAGGGGGATGCGTCTTACCACAGCGCGCGTTGCGACATCGATCGCCGTGATTTCATCGCCGCCGTCTTCGCTTTCCTGCGCTTCGGCGCAACTGATCAGCAGCGTGCGGGCGTCCGGCGTCAGCGCGCACCCCACCGGCCCCGTGCGCCCGGTCGGAACAAAGCCATCGACCGCGCCGAGACTGCCATTGTTCGCAGGATCAAGCGCGCGCGCGACGTCGAGAACCGTGACGAGTCCCGGATGGCCATGTTGATAGGCGCCAGCAGCGCTGGGCGTCGACGCTCCCGAATGATTGACCACGTAAGCGAAGCGCGCCGACGGATCCACCACCAGTGAGACCGGCTGCCCGCTCGCCGGGGCATCCGGCTTGCCGTCCCCATCGACGTCGACATCAGGCGTCACGCGGGGGCGGGAGATGATGGCGTTCGATGTCCCATCATTTTCGGGACGCAAGGCCGCCTCGATGTCGATCACCGCGACGTTGTTGTCCCAGCGACCGCTGACGATGGCGTGGCCCAGCGCTCCCTTCACGATGATGTCTTTGGCCTCGCCATCCGCTCGCCGAACTCAGAAGCGATGAAAGGCGTCAGACATCGCAGACCGACAGGCGTCAACGGGAGGCGGGCGTGCGGGAAAGCTTCTCCGGCGACAACCAATTCGCGCAAGGGGTCGGCCCGCTCGCTGAGGCGGTCGCGCATAACGTTTCCGTGATGCGAAAGCTCGGACATGCCCGTCCCGGCGCCGCGTGGAGATCCTGCGTTCGTAGTAAAAAATACAGGCTACCGCAACGGCGCGCCTCGTGCTGAGAAAGAACGCCGCAGAAGGCGCACGGTTCTGGAATGGGAGTCTTTCGGCTCCCGGACATTTTGAGGAGAAGGATATTGAAAGCGATGCAGTGGGCCGCTCTGGCCCTGATCATCGGCGGCTCCGCGGCGAGCGCCCAGCACATCCACCAACCGGCGCAAGGCTCCGGTTCGACCGCCACCCAGGCCTTCCGCGCCGCAAACGACAGGATGCACAAGGATATGGCGATCGCCTACTCAGGCGATGTTGATGTCGACTTCATGCGCGGCATGATTCCGCATCATCAGGGGGCGATCGACATGGCTAAGGTTGTATTGACCTACGGCAAGGATCCGCAGGTCCGCAAGCTGGCCGAGGAGGTGATCAAGGCTCAGGAGGGCGAGATCGCCATGATGCGGGGTTGGCTTAAGACGCGCGGCGTGAACTGATTTCGACGGGTGTCCTTGGGGCGGTGCGAAGAAGTCCAGGGCCGCGCCCTATCCGCCCTTGCCCGAGCCCGCGCCGTGGGGCAGGGATTCGGAGGTGACCGGGGGCGTTCAAAGCGATCCTCGGGGAGGGGAAACAACCGTTGCGTGACGTCATCGCCAGATGGGTCGCGGCGATTAAGGCCGCCGGCAGCCGCGTTGCGCCTGTCATCTGGCCATTGGTGGGATTGGCCGCGGTCTGTCTATCCTGCTGGCTGCTCTATCAGGAATTCCGCGACGCCTCGATGGGCGACGTCTGGCTCGCACTCCGCGCGATCCCCGCGCAGCGGTATGTTCTGGCGCTGATCGCCACCGCCGCCGCCTATTGGGCGCTCGCCGGCTACGACCGCATCGCGCTGATGCATCTTCACAAGGAGAAGGGGATTTCCTGGCTCTACATCACCCTGACCTCCTTCACGACCTACGCGCTCTCCCACAACATCGGCGCATCGGTCGTCTCCGGCGGACTTGTTCGCTATCGCGCCTATCACGCCAAGGGGCTGACCGCCGGCGAGGTCGCGCTGCTGGTGGCCTTCTGCTCATTCACCTTCGCCTTCGGAATGATCGTGATCGGCGGCGCCACGTTCAGCTTCGAGCCGGAACTCATGCGCAAGTTGCTACATATCCCGGTGTGGACGGCGCAAATGATCGGCTGGGGCTGTCTCGGCTTCGTCGCGCTCTATATGCTGGGAGCGTTCCTGAAGCTGCCCGCCCTCAAGCTCGGCGGCCTGACGCTCGAATATCCGCGCTGGCCGATTGCGGTGCGCCAATTCATCATTGCGCCGCTTGAAATCATCGGCGCCGCCGGCATCATCTATTTCGCGTTGCCCGAGCAGGGCAATCCTGGCTTCTTCGTGGTTCTCGGGGTTTTCGTCGCGGTCTTTTCCGCCGCGCTGCTGTCGCAGGCGCCGGGCGGCCTCGGGGTGATGGAGTTTCTCTTCGTCAAGGCGCTGCCGGGGATTCCCAAGCTCGAAGTGCTCGCTGCGATCCTGGTCTTCCGGCTGTTTTACCTTCTGATTCCGCTCGCCATCTCGATTGTCATCGTGCTGCTGTTCGAGGAGCAGCAGATCGTGCATCGCCACGACCCGCCGCCCGCTGCGGAATGATCATCGCGCTTAGATGACCGGAACGTGCGGCGCCGCCGTTCTCGGCAGGAGCCCGTCGATGCGCGGATCGCGGAAGATTTCCACCTGCCGCAGGTACGGCTCGAATCCCGCGCGCAGATAAAATGGCAGAGCGCGCGGATGATCGAGCGTGCATGTATGCAGCCACAGCCGCGAGACAGGGCGCGCACAGCCGCGGGCGATGGCGAAGCGCATCATGACATGGGCCGCGCCGGAGCCGACAGCGTCTGGCGTCACGCCGAAGAACACAATTTCGCAGGCGCCCGCTTCTCGAAAATCGAGTTCGAGCAGCCCGCAGTCCGTTTCGTTGCGGCGCAGGGCGAAAACTTCGACGCCCGGCGCACGAAGAATGGTGAGCAATTCCGAATCGCTCATGCGCAGCCGTGAGGACCAGAGCCACTCTTCTCCGACGGCCCGAAAGAGCATGCGATACCAGCAGATCTTCGGCGTCTCCACGCGCTGCACGCACAGATCAGAGGCAAGCGGCGGCGGCGCGTCAGCCGGGGCGCGCATCTCGAGATAGGTGACGACAGCGGCGAGATGGCCGGTTGGAACGTCATTGTTTCCGGAAGGCGGCAGCATAGCGAATCCTTAGCCGCCGGCGCGCCCCGCGCAAGCCGTGTCAGACGGCGCTGACTGTCTTCAGCCGGACACGCGTATGGATTTCGCCCTGTCCAAGCACAGGGGTTTCGCGCCGAAAGCGTTCGACGATCGAGCGCACGAAAGGACGCGCGTACGCCGACGTCACGAAGACCGGCATCTCGCCCATTCGCGCCGCATCCTCGAATCGGTCCCGGACTTGGGCGACGAACTCGGACAGCTTTGATGGCTGCATCGCCAGATGACGGTGATCGCCGTCGCCGACGATTGATTCAGCGAAGGCTGTCTCCCACAGCGGGGACATGGTGATGATCGGAAGCTGGCCGCTGGGCGGGGTATGCTGCGCGCATATCTGGCGGGCGAGCCGCACCCTCACCTGCTCGACGATGTCGCGCGGGTTCTTGAGCGCGCCGGCCACTTCGGCGATCGCTTCGATGATCGCCCCGAGATCGCGGATCGACACGCGTTCGGCGAGCAGAAGCTGGAGCACGCGCTGAATGCCGGTCGTGGAAATGAGGGTCGGCGCGATTTCCTTGACGAGATCTGCATGCTCCTTCGGCAATTCGCGCAGGAGCTTCTGCGTCTCCACATGGGAGAGCAGCTCCGACATGTTGGCTTTTAGAACTTCGGTGAGATGGGTCGCGATCACCGTCGCCGCATCAACGACTGTGTATCCCCGCATCTGCGCCTCATCGCGAAGCGACCCGTCGATCCAGGTTGCGGGCAGGCCGAAGGTCGGCTCGAGCGTGTGCTGCCCCGGGAGTTGGACCTGCGTCCCCGTCGGATCCATCGCCATGAATTGACCGGGATAGACGCGACCTTGTCCGGCCTCGATCTCCTTCACGCGCACGATATAAACGTTCGACTCCAGATGCACATTGTCGACGATGCGCACCGACGGCATCACGAAGCCCATCTCGGCCGCAAGCTGGCGACGCAGCGCCTTGATCTGCTCGGTGAGGCGCTCCTGTCCGCTCTGTCCATTGACCAGCGGCATCAGCGCATAGCCGATCTCGAGCTTCAGTTCGTCCATGCGAAGGATTGACGCCATCGTCTCCTCCGCGTCGGCTGCGGCCGCGGCCATGGCCTCGGGCTGGGCGGCGGCTTTCGCGGCGGCCGCCTTCGCAGCCTGGTCCACCACCCTCGCCAGCCAGCCGGCTCCTCCGCCGAGCAGCAGGAAGGGAAGCATCGGCATTCCCGGCAGCAGGCCGATGAGAAGCATGACGCCGGCGGAGACGCCAAGCGCCTTCGGGTAGCTCGCGAACTGCCTGCCCAGGGCGCGATCGGTCGATTCGCGGATGCCAGCCTTCGAGACAAGCAGGCCCGCGGCGGTGGAGACGATGAGCGCCGGAATCTGCGTCACCAAACCGTCGCCGACGGTGAGCAGCGTATAGGCGCGGGCCGCGGCGCCAAAGCCCATGCTCTGCTGCGACACACCGACGATGATGCCGCCGATGATGTTGATGAACGTGATGAGCAGGCCCGCAATCGCATCGCCGCGCACGAACTTCGAGGCGCCGTCCATCGCGCCGTAGAACGCGCTTTCATCCTCCAGCGACTTGCGGCGGCGCTTGGCTTCCTCCTGGTCAATGAGCCCCGAGGAAAGATCCGCATCGATCGCCATCTGCTTGCCGGGCATGGCATCGAGCGTGAACCGGGCCGCGACCTCGGCGATGCGGCCGGAGCCTTTGGTGATGACCACGAAATTCACGATGATCAGAATGGCGAAGACGATGAGCCCGATGACGAAATTGCCCGACATCACGAAGTTGCCGAACGATTCGATCACATGGCCGGCCGCCGCTGTGCCGGTATGGCCGTTGGCGAGGATGAGCCGCGTCGATGCGAGATTGAGCGACAGCCTCAGCATGGTGGCGATCAGAAGGACCGTCGGAAATGCCGAAAATTCGAGCGGCGCCTGGATGAACAGCGCCATCATGAGGATCAAGACCGAAAGGATGATCGATCCGGCCAGCAAAAGGTCGAGTATGAACGGCGGCAGCGGCACGATGAGCACCGCAAGGATTCCCATCACGCCGAGGGCCAGCGCGACGTCGGAGCGTCGCGCCATCTCGACGAGATCGCGTAGGCCTCCGGCGACGAAACCCGGGGCGGACGCCGCCGGTCCGGCTGGAACGTCGCTCATGCTGCGTGACTGTCCCTAATCTGACGTGTCATGCGGCGTGCGTGCGGGCCTGGCCGGGCTCCGGCACGTCGACTCCCGCGTCGACATACTCATTGAGTTTGTTGCGCAGCGTCCGAATCGAGATGCCAAGGATTTTCGCAGCGTGCGTCCGGTTCCCGAGGCAATGATCGAGCGTGTCGAGAATGAGATCGCGCTCAACATCCGCTACGGTGCGACCGACGAGCGCGCGCGTCACCGCTTCCGCGGTCTCCGCAGCGCGGGCGGCTGCATCGCGCGGCCGTGCGCCGAAGTTCTCGCCGTCAGGCGCGCGGACGGCGTCCGGACCGATTTCAGTTTCAGAGCACAGGAGCACGGCGCGATGGATCGCATTTTCAAGCTCGCGCACGTTGCCCGGCCAATTTGAGGACAGCAGCATGCGGCGCGCCTCTGCGCCGATGCGGCGTAGGGGCAGGCCGTTGAGGTCCGCATACTTTCGGGCGAAGAATTCCGCCAGTTCGATGATGTCCGAGGGACGATCGCGCAGGGCCGGGATTTTGAGGTTGACCACGTTGAGACGGTAGAACAGGTCCTCGCGGAAAGTTCCTTTCTTCACCTCCTCCGCCAGATTGCGGTTGGCGGTGGCGATGATGCGGATATCGACGCGCACCGGCGCGCTTCCGCCGACCCTGTCGATGACGCGCTCCTGAATGGCGCGCAGAAGCTTGGCTTGCAGCCGCACATCCATCTCGGAGATTTCATCGAGCAGAAGCGTGCCGCCATTGGCCTCCTCGAACTTGCCGATGCGACGCGCGACGGCCCCCGTGAACGAGCCCTTTTCATGCCCGAACAGCTCCGATTCGAGCAGATGCTCGGGGATGGCGGCGCAATTGATGGCGATGAACGGCTTGTTGGCGCGGGCCGACTTCTGATGGGTGAGACGCGCCAGCGCTTCCTTGCCGGTGCCGCTTTCGCCGGTGATCAGGATGGACGCATCGGAGCGCGCGACCTGTTCGGCGAGCTTGACGACGCGCGCCATCGCGTCGTCCTTGAAGACCAGGGCGCGGTTGTCGGCGGCCACCGCTTCGATCACGGCCGCGATCAGTTCTGGGTCCGGCGGCAGCGGAATATACTCGCGAGCGCCCGCCTGAATCGCGGCGACCGCGAGACTTGCGTCGGCGGATGCTCCGCACGCGATCAACGGCGTGCGGATGCGCTCCGCCGCCATCGCGCGAACCGTTGCGGCGACATCGAGCGCGACATCGATCATCACGAGGTCCGCGCCCTTGGCCCGCAAATGCGTCAGCGCCTGATCCTGCGTCGCCGCATGGGTTACGTTCGCCCCACGACTCATCGCGATGCGGGTAGCTTCAATGAGTTGGTCGCCGAGCGGTCCGCATATCAGAAGGCGCATTTGGACGCGTCCTTATTTGTCGAGCTTGATGATTTCGGTCATGGTGACGCCGAGCTTGTCTTCCACCAGCACGACTTCGCCTCGCGCCACGAGCCGATTGTGGACATAGATGTCGATGGCCTCGCCGACGCTGCGATCGAGGTCGAGCACGCTGCCCGGCGCCAGCTTCAAAAGGTCGCCGATGGGCATG
>JBEVKO010000103.1:0-8009 GCA_040509705.1 Beijerinckiaceae bacterium | reverse complement strand
TGAGTCTGCTGGACGACGAACGCCGAACTGACCAGCAGGACGACGAGGAAGGCGGCGATCAGCCAGCCAGCGATTTTCATGGCCGACCCCTTCATTGCGGCGCTCCCTGCAGGCGTCCGATATTCGGCCCGGTCTGCGCCGGACGCGGCGGCGCCGCGTTGGGCGCGCGCCCGATCTCGTTGAGTGGAAGATACGGCACGACGCCGCCGCCGGCCTTCTGGTCGATGATGATTTTGTCCATGCGCCCGAACACGCGCTCCATCGTTTCAAGGAACATGCGTTCGCGAGTCACCACGGGCGCGAGCTTGTATTCGGTGTAGATCTGATCGAAACGCGATGCAGCGCCCTTCGCCTCGGCGACGGTCTGCGACCGGTAGGCCTCGGCTTCCTGTATGACGCGCGTCGCATCGCCGCGCGCCACCGGCACGAGATTGGCGGCGTAGGTTTCGGCCTCGTTCTTGGCGCGGTCCTGATCCTGACGCGCCGCCTGAACGTCGCGGAACGCGTCGATGACCTCGCTTGGCGGGTCGGCCTTGAGGAGCTGGACGAGACGCACCACGATGCCGGCCTTGTAGCTGTCGAGCACCTCCTGCATGCCGGTGCGGACCTCATTCTCGATCAATTGGCGGTCGGTGGTGAGGATCGGCTGGATGGTGCGCTTGCCGATGACCTCGCGCATTACGGCTTCAGCCACCGCTTTGACGGTCGCCTCCTGTCCGCGCATGTTGAACACGTAATCCTGCGGCGCCAACGGGCTGATCTGCCATTGGACCGCGAAATCGATGTCGACGATGTTTTCGTCGCCCGTCAGCATGAGCGCTTCATCGACCGGCGATCGCGTGGCTCCGCGCCGCACGTCGCTCGGCAGGCGAACCCCGACCTCCATCGTCTTGACTTCCGTGACAGCCGGCTTGATCACGCTGCTGATCGGCGCTGGCCAGTTGTAGTTGAGGCCCGGCTCGGTCTTGCCGACATAGCGCCCGAACACGAGATTGAGACCGACCTCATTCGGCCGGACCGTGTAGAAGCCCGTCAGCAGCCAGACGCCGACGACGACAAGGGCGATGAGTGCGACGCCCTTGAAGCCGACATGGCCGCCGCCGGCGCCGGGGAAGAGATCCTTCAGCTTGTCCTGGCCGCGTCGGAGCATTTCCTCGAGATCGTTCGGGCGCGGGCCGCCCCCGCCGCCCTGTGGTCCCCCGCCCTGCGGACCCGAGCCCCATGGGCCGGGATTTTTCGGCGGGCCGCCCCAAGGGCCGCCGCCGCCGCTCTGATTGCTCCAGGGCATTCCTGCTCCTTGCTCAATAAAACTGCCGATGCGTGATCGGGCCATCGCCCGTTCGCAGTCAAGGGGAAGTGGGGGTTGGTCTCGCTTTCGTCAACGCGGAGAAACACCGTGGCTCCGGTCCCGGCAAAGTCGAAACCTCCCATTTGAGCCAAATTCTAACACAGTTCAGCGGGCGAGGGACCGTTTACCGTCGCGCGTAATCGACGAAACTGAAGGCGTGGTCGTCGGGGGGCGCCGCTGGGTGCGCTTCCCGGCCCACCTCGCGAAATCGCGATCCGTCGATCTCGGGAAAACGCGCGTCTCCTTCCGGCGCAGCGTCGATTTCCGTGATGTGCAGGCGGTCGGCCAGGTCGATGGCCTGCGCATAGATGTCGCCGCCGCCGGCGATGATGATTTCGTCCGCCTCCATGGCGGCGGCGCGCGCCGTCGCCAGACTGAGCGCTGCTTCAAGCGACGACGCGACATGGACGCCGTCCGGCGCGACGAAGCCCGCGTCCCTGGTGAGAACAATCGACTCCCGGCCGGGCAAGGGCCTTCCGATGGAGAGGAAGGTCTTTCTTCCCATGACCATCGGCTTCCCCATGGTCAGGCGACGATACCGCTTGAGATCGGTCGGCATCCGCCACGGCATGGCGTTGTCGCGGCCGATCACGCGGTTTCGGCCCATGGCCGCGACGATGACGATGGCGGGCCCGCTCATCGCGCAAGCTTCTCCAGGGCGTCGCCCGACACCCGAAACACAGTCCACTCAGTCATCGCTTCCGCTCCCAGCGTTTTGTAGAAGGCGATCGACGGTTGGTTCCAGTCGAGCACCCACCACTGCAAGCGCGGCAGATCGTTCTCGATGCAGCGCTGCGCCAGGCGCCGAAGCAGCGCCTTGCCGAGTCCCCTCCCACGAAACGCGTCGCGCACGAACAGATCCTCGAGATAGATCCCGCTCTTTCCGCGGAAGGTGGAGAAATTGTAAAACCACAGCGCAAATCCCGCCGGCGCGCCGTCCCATTCCGCGATGTCGCAATAGGCGCGCGGCGCTGCGCCGAACAGGGCGTCGCGGATCAGCGCCTCGTCGGCGTCGACCTCATGCTCGAGCTTCTCGTAGACCGACAGTTCGCGGATGAAATCGAAGATGAGCGCGGCGTCGTCAGGCCGCGCGTCGCGAATGGCGATGCTCATACGGCGATGGGCGCCTTGATCAGCGGGTGCGGATCATAGCCTTCCACCGCAATATCCTCGAAACGGAAATCGAACAGCGAGCGAACCGCGGGATTGAGGCGCAGCGTCGGCAGCGGGCGCGGCTCGCGCGAGATCTGCAGGCGCGCCTGATCGAGATGGTTCAGATAGAGATGCGCATCGCCGAAGGAATGCACGAAGTCGCCGGGCTGCAGGTTCGTTACGTGCGCGATCATGTGCGTCAGCAGCGCATAGCTCGCGATGTTGAACGGGACGCCGAGGAACGCGTCGGCCGAACGCTGATAGAGTTGACAGGACAGGCGGCCTTCCGCCGCATGGAACTGGAAAAGGCAATGGCAGGGCGCGAGCGCCATCTTCGGTATGTCGACCGGGTTCCAGGCGCTGACGATGAGGCGCCGGCTGTCGGGATTGCGACGGATCTCGTTCACCAACTGCGCGATCTGATCGACCGTTTCGCCGTTCGGCGCTTCCCAGCTGCGCCATTGCTTGCCGTAGACGGGACCAAGATCGCCGTTGGCGTCGGCCCACTCGTCCCAGATCCTGACGCCATTGTCCTTTAGGTAGGCGATGTTGGTGTCGCCCTTCAGAAACCAGATCAGCTCGTGAACGAGGGATTTCAGATGCAGCTTCTTGGTGGTGACCAGCGGGAAGCCCTGGCTGAGGTCGAACCGCATCTGGTGGCCGAACACGGACAGCGTGCCGACGCCGGTCCGGTCGCTCTTGCGAACGCCTTCGTCGAGAATGCGGCGGATCAGGTCGAGATAGGTCTGCATGGGTGAAGGCTAGCCTGATTCCTCATCATTCGCACATCGCTCCCAGGTTGCGAATCGCGCCGGATTCCAGCCTAGCCGGCGAGCTTCGCCATCAGTGCGTCCGACACCTCGAAATTCGAGTAGACATTCTGCACGTCGTCATGATCTTCGAGAATCTCGACGAGCCTGATCACCTTCTCGCCCTGCTCGTCGTTGACGGCGATCGTGTTCTGCGGGCGCCACATGAGCCTCGACGTCCTGGGTTCGCCGAACCGCGCTTCCAGCGCCTTGGTGACTTCGGCGAGCACCTGCTGGTCGCAGATGACCTCATGTCCGTCTTCGGTAGTCGCGACGTCGTTGGCGCCGGCTTCGATCGCCGCCTCGAGCATGTCGTCTTCACCCGCGACCTTCGCGTCGAACGCGACGAGCCCGACGCGATCGAACATGAAGGACACGGCGCCGGTCTCCGCCATATTCCCGCCGGCCTTGGTGAAGTAGGAGCGCACGTCGGCGGCGGTGCGGTTGCGGTTGTCGGTCATCACCTCGACGATCAGCGCCGTTCCGCCCGGCCCATACCCCTCGTAGCGGATCTCCTCATAGGTCTCGGCGTCATTGCCCGCCGCCTTCTTGATGGCGCGCTCGATATTGTCTTTGGGCATGTTTTCCGCGCGGGCGGCCAGCACCGCGGCGCGCAGGCGGGGATTCATCGTCGGATCAGGCAGGCCAAGTTTCGCCGCGACCGTGATTTCGCGCGCGAGCTTGCCGAAGAGCTTGGAGCGGACGGCGTCCTGCTTGCCCTTCTTGTGCATGATGTTCTTGAACTGGGAATGCCCGGCCATGGAGCGTCGTCCTTTGAAACGCCGGGCTTATAGGACGCGGGCGCGAAAATCAAAATCGGGCGACGTCAGGCCGCGCCGCTTCTGCGCTCGGCCAGCGCGATGCCGCCGACGATCAGAGCCATCGCGACGCCTTCCACCATGCCGAACGGCTCTCCGAGGATGGCGACAGCGAGGATCGCGGTGAAGGCTGGGGTCAGATTGACGAAGAGCCCGCTGCGGCCCGGGCCGACGAGTTCGACCCCGCGAATGAAAAAAATCTGCGCGAGCAGCGACGGGAAAAAGGTCACGTAGAGGATGATCATCCAGCCCTTCGGGCTCGGCCAGATCAAATGGCCGAGTTCGTACTCGACTGCGACCGCCGGAAGCGAGGCGAGGAAGGCGATGACCGCCATGGCGACGAAGAACACGATGCCGGGCATCGATGGCCGGCCGCGCACCAGCACCGTGTAGCCCGCATAGAACGAGCAGGCGATCAGCATCAGCACGTCGCCGCGGTTGAAGGCGAGCGATCGCAGCGTGTCGAGGCTGCCACGGGTCGCGATGATCGCGACGCCGAACGTGGTGACGAGCAGGCCGAACGCCTGCAGCGCCGTCATGCCCGTGCGATAGACCAGAAAGGCGCCGAGAAAGATCATCGCCGGCATCGCACCCTGGAGCAGCCCGATGTTGGTCGCCGTCGTGTACTGTCCGGCGATGTACATGAGCACGTTGAAGCCGGTGAAACCGAAGGCCGCCATGAGGAGCGTGCGCCAGGGCTGGCGCATGAGCACGGGAAAGGCTTGACGAACTTCCTTCGCATAGAAGGGCAGCAGCACGAGACAGACCCCGAGCCAGCGCAGGCAGGTCAGCAGCATCGGCGACACTTCGCCCACCGCCATGCGGCTCGACAGCGCGTTGCCTGCCCAGAACAATGCGGTGAGCGACAGGAGGAGGTACGCGTTGGACCAGAGTCGCTGGGACAGCAGCAAGGAGAAAGCCGTTCGGAAGTTGTCGGCGAAAGGGCGCGCATGCTAGCCAGCAGGCCCTGCCTGTCCATCGCGCCTGCCGCATGCAGCCATGCGCACCGGCTTCATGCGTCGCGCCGAGTTCCCCAATGACACGCCCACTCCGTTTCCTGATCGTCGAAGGCAACGCCAGGCAGGCGCGCGAGGCGCACAAGGCTGTCTATGGACAGACCTCGGCGGAATCTTACAGCGCCGTCGTCCACTCGATCGAACCGCAGGTCGTGACCGACATCGCGCTTCCCGCCGACGAGGGATCGAACTTGCCTGATCCCGCGGGTCTCGCCTCTTACGACGGCGTCTTCCTCACCGGCTCGGCCTTGAACGTCTACGACATGCAGCCGTCGATCTCACGCCAGATCGATCTGATGCGCTCGATCTATGAGTCGAAGGCGCCGGTGTTCGGCTCGTGCTGGGGCATTCAGATCGGCGCCGTCGCCGCCGGGGGCGTCGTGCATCGCAACCCGAAGGGCCGCGAGATCGGCTTCGCCCGCCGCATCGCCAGAAGCGCCGCCGGCGCCAACCATCCGCTGCTCGACGGGAGGCCGGCGGTCTGGGATGCGCCCGCCGTCCATCTCGACGAGGTGGCGGTCCCGCCGGGCGACGCGAGCGTGCTCGCCTTCAACGCCTTCTCGGACATCCAGGCGGCCGAATTCATGCATGAAGGCTCGGTGTTCTGGGGCGTCCAGTATCATCCCGAATTCTCGCTGCGCGAGATCGCCGCGATCATGCGCCGCCGCGTCCACCTGCTTGTCAACGAAGGCTTCGCCGCCGACGAGGAGAAGGCCCTGACCTATTGCGAGGATCTCGACGTGCTGCACGATGATCCGGACCGCATCGATCTCGCCTGGATGTACGGGCTCGACGAGCAGGTCCTCGACCCCGGGAAGCGGACGACCGAGCTTCGCAACTTCATCGCTCATCGCGTGAAGCCCATCGCATCGGAGCGCGGCCGCGCCTGACCTGGGTCCACCCAACCCACCGGATGCGGCGTTACGGCGGGCGCCCTATATAGGGCCCACACCGTCCGCCCGATTCCGGGCGCAGAAGACCGCTACGGGACGTCGCATGCGCATGAGGAAGCCGCACCCACCGGGAACATCGAGCGAAGCGCGCCGTGTGATGTGGAGGATCGGCCTCGCCGCGTTAGCGGCCGCCGCCATGGCCGCGGGCCTCCCGGCCCGGTCCCAGACCCCGGTCAGGTCGGAAGCGCCGATCGTGCTCGAACTCAAGGGCGGCGAAAAGAGCGACGACATCAATCGCATGCTCGAGACCCTGCGCCGTGACGGCAAGACCGTCGTCGTCCGCTTCGCAGATTCGCCGGCCGCAGCGCCGACCCCTGCTTCGGTTGCGCCGCCATCAGCCGCGCTGGCCGCCGCGCCGCCCGGCGATGCGGATATGGCCATGACGCTCGACCGCGGCATGCGGGCCGGCCTTCGGAGCATTCCGACGATCCTGAAGCTGGGGCCGGATCTCAGCCGCGCCTGGGGCGAGCGAAGCTGGATCGGCGTATGGTCGCTGATCATCGCCGCCCTCGCCCTCTCGGTCGGCGGAGGCTGGCTGGCCCATCGCGCCGTCGCGAAATGGATTGCGCTCTACGAGAGCCATTGCACGGCGCGGACCACCAGCCGCCTCGCCTTGTCCCTCCGGCGCCTGGTCGCCGATGTGTCCGCTCTCGTCGTCGCGGCGGCGCTGATGCGAGCGCTGACGATGTGGTGGATCGCGCCGGGCCAAATGGCCGATGCAAGCGTGGCCGCGGCGTGGCAAAGCCTGATCATCGCCGGGCTCTACCTGATCGTCGGGCGATTCTTCCTGTCGCCCGGACAGCCTGAAGCGCGCTTGCTCGCCCTGCCGCACGCCGACTGGCATTTCCGCGTCCTCTTGATCTACATCGGGTTCGGCCAGATCGCCTTCATCATGCTCAGTCTCGGCGAAGCTGCCGCGACCGACCACATGTCGGTCGCCGGAATGGTGCTGCTCGTCGCCACGATCTTCGGTCTCGTAAAGATCCTGTGGTTCTGGGCCGGCCGCAAGGATTTCGAGAATCTCGTGCTGGCCGGCGCGCGCGATCGCGCCAATCCCGGGCCGCTGCGGCGCGCTGCGGCCGCATCCGTCGGGTGGATGCTGATCGCCAGCGCTCTCGCTATCTGGGTGATCGGCCGAATGGCCGCTGTTCTGCCGGACGGCGCCTATTGGGCGTGGGCCGCGGGACTGACGCAATTCCTCGTCGTGCTGGTTCCGATCCTCGCGATCGGCGCGGCCCATCTCGTGCGCGATCTTCACCAGCACGAGCCTGACGAAGCGCCGCCCACTCCGCTGCGAAAGGCGTTCGGCGTGACGCTCGAGCTCGCCGTCGCCGGCGCCGTGTGGTTCGCCGGCTTCTTTGCGCTGGTGCGGCTATGGGGCGACTTCTTCATGCAGTCCGGATCGAGCATGCTGGTGAAGCTGGTCCGCGATCTACTCATCGTCGAGGCGGTGCTGATCTTCGGCTTCCTGCTCTTTGTCTTCCTGAAGACCTTCTTCGACGCCCACGCTCCCAAGTCGACGTCTTTGGTTCCCGGCGAGGACGATGGCGGCGCTCATGTGCAGTCGCGCATCGGCTCGGTGCTGCCCGTGCTGCGCGGCGTCGCGCTCGGCGCCGTCGCCGGCCTGACGATTCTTGTCGCCCTCTCGAAGCTTGGCGTCGATATCGGACCGCTGCTTGCGGCCTTCGGCATTCTCGGCCTCGCACTGTCATTCGGCTCGCAGGCGCTGGTGCGCGACATCGTGTCCGGCCTGTTCTTTATGCTGGAGGATGCATTCCGCGTCGGCGAATATATCGACACGGGGCGGTTGCGCGGCACCGTCGAAAGCATCTCGCTGCGCTCCGTGCGTCTGCGCCACCAGAGCGGGCAGGTTCATACGGTTCCGTTCGGCCAGATCGCCTCGATCACGAACT
>JBEVKO010000102.1:0-6435 GCA_040509705.1 Beijerinckiaceae bacterium | reverse complement strand
GCAGCCGGCGAGGTTCGTGATCACGTTCCAGGAATCGAAGCTGCCGGGCGTCCAGCCCAGCAGGTTGAACGAGGAATCATACTTCTTCGTCGGGCCGGCCTTGTCGAAGTAAATCGCCTTGCCCGTGGCGTTGAGCTTCACCTTGACGTTGACGCGCGCCAGCATGGCGGCGACGGCCTGACAGATCGCCTCGTCATTGACGTAGCGGTCGTTCGGGCAATCCATCTCGACTTCGAAGCCGTTGGGATAACCCGCTTCGGTGAGCAGCTTCTTCGAAGCCTCCACGTCATAGGGATGGCGCTTGAACTCAGCCGCGCGCGAATAAAGCAGCGGCGAGATCAGGAGCGCCGACGGCTCCGACATGCCGCGCATGACGCGGGTCTTGATCGCATTGATGTCGATCGCCTGGTAGAACGCCTTGCGGACGCGGGCGTCCTTGAACGGGTTCTTGCCCTTGATGTTCGAATAGAGCAGCTCGTCGCGCTTCGAATCCATATTGAGGAAGATCGTGCGCAGCTCGGGCCCGGTCATCACGGTGGTGTTGGGCGAACTCTTGATCCGCTCGATATCCTGCACGGGCACCGGATCCATCATGTCGATCTCTCCGGACAGGAGCGCCGCGACGCGGGTCGCGTCCGACTTGATCGTCGTGAAGATCACTTCGGTGAGATTGTGCTCCGGCTTGCCCCACCAGTTCGGATTGGGCTTGAACACCGTTTTCACGCCGGGCTGATGGCTCTCGACGATGAAGGGGCCGGTGCCGTTCGCCTTGAGCGCGAATGGATTGAGAGAGGTCGCGCTCGACGACTGCGCCTGGGTCGCGCCGTTCGCCTCGGACCATTTCTTCGAGAAGATGTACCAGGTGTCCCATTCCGCATGTAGGATCGGATTCGGGCTCTTCAGCACAAAATCAACCGTATGTTCGTCGACCTTGACCGCCGTCATGTCGGCCGGCGCGCGCGTCTTGATTTGCGAGGCCGGGCTGCGCATCCGTTCGAGCGAGAAGATGACGTCATCGGCGGTGAAGTCTTCACCGTTGTGGAACTTCACGCCCTTACGCAGATGGAAGCGCCAGCGCAGGCCGTCGTCCGAGACTTCCCAGCGCTCGGCGAGGCCGGGAATGACTTTCAGGTCCTTGTCACGCTTGGTCAGACCTTCCATCACATTGCCCAGCGCCCCGAGCGTGAAGGTCTCGTTGAGCGTGTAGGGATCGAGCGCGTTCAGGTCGCCCTGGAAGGCGTAGCGGAACGTCTTGGCGTAAGCCGGAACCGCAAGCATGGCGCCAGCGAGAATCGCCCCTCCCAGGGCGATGGCGAAACGTTTCATTGTTGATCTCCCCTCGGTTGGCGGACCCGTCCGCCAGCCCATTGAATGGTCCGACCCGAACTGACGCCCGGGCCTTGCCGCCACATTACAGCCGCCGTCGCGCCGGTCCAGTCCGCGGGCGCTTCCCGCGGTCGCAGAAGCGTCCGTGCAAGCGCTGCGCGACGCGGTTGACCCCCGCGCCAAGGTGTGGAACCTGCGCGGCTTCGCCGCCTCCGCCGCTCCTTTTTCAACGAGGTTCCCTTCCGTGCCCGTCATCAATCGCGTCGCCGAACTGGCGGAAGAAGTCGCGCAGTGGCGCAGGCGGCTGCACGAGAACCCGGAAATCCTCTACGAAGTCCACGAGACCGCCGCCTTCGTCGCCGATAAGCTGCGCAGCTTCGGCGTCGATGAGGTGGTGACCGGGATCGGGCGCACCGGCGTCGTCGGCGTGATCAAGGGCGCAAGGCCGGGATCCGGCAAGACCATCGCGCTGCGCGCCGACATGGATGCGCTCCCGATTCATGAGGAGACCGACCTTCCTTACAAGTCGAAGACGCCCGGCGCGATGCACGCCTGCGGCCATGACGGGCACACGGCCATGGTCCTCGGCGCTGCGAAGTACCTTGCCGAGACGCGCAACTTTGCGGGAAATGCGGTGGTGGTGTTCCAGCCCGCCGAGGAAGGCGGCAACGGCGCCCTCGCCATGATCGAGGACGGACTCATGGACCGGTTCGGCGTCGATGAGGTCTATGGGCTGCACAACGATCCGACCATGGAGATCGGAAAGTTCGGCATCAGGCCCGGCGCCCAGCAGGCCTCGATGGACAAGTTCACGATCACGATCTCGGGCAAGGGCTCGCATGGCGCGACTCCCCATCTGTCGATCGATCCGATTTTCATCGCGAGTCAGACGGTTTCGGCGTTGCAGTCGATCGCATCGCGCAATGTCGATCCGCTCGATTCAATCGTCGTCTCGGTGTGCATGATGGAAGCAGGGTCGGCTTTCAACATCATTCCGCAGACCGCGAAGCTCACGGGCACCGTCCGCACGCTCAGCGAATCTGCGCATGATCTTGCAGAGCAGCGCATGAAGGAGATCTGCGCCGGTCTCGCCATGTCGTTCGGCGCATCGCTCGACGTCGATTACTGGCGCGGCACGCCGGTGCTCGTGAACGACGCCGACAAGACCGCGTTTGCGGTGCGAGTCGCCCGCGAGGTCGCCGGCGAATCCAACGTCAATCCCAATGCGACGCAGATCATGGGCGGCGAGGATTTCGCCTTCATGCTCAATTCGCGTCCGGGCGCCTTCATCTTCATGGGCAATGGTCTGGGGCCTTACTGCCACCATCCGGCCTACAACTTTTCCGACGAGGCCATCCCTTACGGCGTGTCCTATTTCGTAAGGCTCGTCGAAACCGCATCCGCCGCCTGAGCGCGTCGACTTTTCACTGATCCACGAGGGGAAACCATGCCTGTCATCAATCGCGTCGCCGCGTTCACCGACGAAGTCGCAGCCTGGCGGCGCGACATCCACGAGAATCCCGAGCTGCTCTTCGACGTGCACCGCACCGCCGGCGTCGTCGCCGACAAGCTGAAGGAGTTCGGCGTCGATGAGATCGTCACCGGCATCGGCAAGACCGGCGTCGTCGGCGTCATCAAGGGCAAGAAGCCGGGCGGCGGCCGCACAATCGGTTTGCGCGCGGACATGGATGCCCTGCCGCTCGAAGAGGCGACGAACCTTCCCTATAAATCAAAGGTTCCGGGCAAGATGCACGCCTGCGGCCATGACGGCCACACCGCGATGCTGCTCGGCGCCGCGAAGTACCTCGCCGAGACGCGTAATTTCGCCGGCGCCGCCGTGGTGATCTTCCAGCCCGCCGAAGAGGGCGGCGGCGGCGGCCGCGAAATGTGCAACGAAGGCCTGATGAAGCGCTTCGGCGTCGAGGAAGTCTATGGCATGCACAACATGCCCGGCATCCCGCTCGGCCACTGGGCGATCCGCCCCGGCCCGATGATGGCGGCGGCGGACACGTTCGAGGTGACGCTGACCGGCAAGGGCGCGCATGCGGCGCGGCCGCATGAATCCATCGACCCCGTGATTGTCGCGAGCCATATCATCGTCGCGCTGCAGACCATCGCCGCGCGCAACGTCAACCCGCTCGATTCGATCGTCGTATCGGTGACGGCGGTCGAGGCCGGCAAGGCGTTCAACATCATCCCGCAAACCGCCGTCTTCCGCGGCACTGTCCGTACGCTGAAGAAGGAAACGCGCGAGCTCGCGCAGATCCGCATCCGCGCGATCGTCGATCAGTTCGCGGCCGCCTTCGGCTGCAAGGCCGACGTGAACTACAAGATCGGCTATCCGGTCACGATCAATCACGAGAAGGAAACGAACTTCGCCATCGACGTCGCGCGCGAAGTGTCGGGCGAAGCCAATGTCGTCGTGGACACGCCCCCGCTGATGGGCGCGGAAGATTTCTCCTACATGCTCGAAGAGCGCCCCGGCGCCTACATTTTCATTGGCAATGGCGACACCGCGGGCGTCCACAATCCGGCCTATGATTTCAGCGATGCGGCGATTCCCTACGGCGTCAGCTTCTTCGCGCGCGTCATCGAGAAGGCGGCGGCCTGAGGTCGGATGCAGCGATCGCTGTCGCGGCGAGAGTCGAGCCTCCTTCTCCTCGTGCGCGGGGAGGGGACGGCGAATGACGCAATCAGCCCGATGGCGGGGCGGTGACTGCGACGGCCGCCGCCTCCCACCTGGCGCCGCTCCCGGGCGGCGACCTCTGGGTCTTCGGCTATGGCTCGCTCATGTGGCGGCCGGGCTTCGCCTTTGAAGAGCGCCAGCCCGCGATCCTGCACGGCTATCACCGCTCGCTCTGCGTTCTCTCCTTCAATCACCGCGGCACGCAGGAGAAGCCCGGGCTGGTGCTCGGGCTTGATCGCGGCGGCGCCTGCCAGGGCGTCGCCTATCGCGTCGCCGCGCCGGCGGCCGAGGAGACTCGCGCCTACCTGACCGCGCGCGAGCAGATCAGCATGGTCTATCGCGAGCGGTTGCATCCGCTGCGTCTCAAAGACGGCCGGCGCGTTGCGGCGCTGGCCTATTCGGTTGACCGGCGGCACAGGCAGTACGCCGGAGTCATGACGCGCGAAAAACAGCTCGCGCATGTGCGCCAGGGCGTCGGCAAATCAGGCGCCAATCCGGAATATGTGCTGAACACCCACGCCCACCTCGTCGAAATGGGCGTGCATGATGCGTTGCTCGACTGGATCGCGGCGCAGCTGAAGCAAGCAAGATGATGCCGGTGCGCGCGTTACGTCCTCGGCGCGCGCGGCATCATGTCATACGGCGCCTTCCAACCCGGCATCGCGGCGATTCGCGCTTTCCATTTCGCGATATTGGGAAATTCCGCCATGTCCATTCCGGTCGCCTCCGGATAATAGACGTAGCCGGCGAGCGATATGTCGGCGATGGTCGGGCGGTCGGACACCATGAAATCCCTGCCCTGCAGGTGTTTCTCGACTATCTGATAGGCGCTCATGGCGCGCGCGCGCAGAAACTCGGTGATTGGCGTGTCGCCGGTCTTCTGGATGCCGAACTGAAAGCGGAGCGTCGCGTAGTAGCTGGTGAACTTGTGGTTATCGAACAGCATCCAGCGCAGGATCTCATATCGCTCTTCCTCGTTGCTCGCGCCGAACTTGCCCGTCTGCTCCGAAAGATAGGTGAGGATGACGCCCGACTGCGACAGCTTGCGCCCCTTGTGCTCGAGCACCGGCGCTTCGCCCATTTCGTTCACGTCGGCGCGAAATTGAGGCTTGCGCGTTTCCCCGCTGAAGAAATCAACGAAGACCGGCTCCCAATCGACGCCGGTCAGCGACAGCATCAGCGCCGCCTTGTAAGCGTTCCCCGATTCCCCGAAGCAATGCAGCCGGTATTCGGCCATGAGTCTGTTCCCCCCAGACGAGTGCGGATAAGATAGCCGGGCGACGCTGCGCCCGGCGCCAGTTTGACGGCAAATCGGGCGGAGGCAATCCATGTCTGACGACGCGCCCTTCAGGAAGAAGCTTGGAAGCATCTCGTTCGAGGTGATCGTCGCCGACATCACGACGCTCGATGTTGACGCGATCGTCAACGCCGCCAATGAATCGCTTCTCGGCGGGGGCGGCGTCGATGGCGCGATCCACCGCGCGGCGGGGCCTGAACTCCTCGCGGAATGCCGCCTCCTCCGCGGCTGCGCCACGGGCGACGCGAAGATCACGGCCGGTTACCGCCTGCCGGCGCGCCATGTCATTCACACCGTCGGGCCGGTCTGGTGCGGCGCTGGCGATGAGGACCGGCTGCTGGCGTCGTGCTACCGGCGCTCGATTGATGTGGCTCTGCAGAACAATCTTGTCTCGATCGCCTTTCCGGCCATTTCGACGGGCGTCTACCGATTTCCCCCCGAGCGCGCTGCGGGGATCGCTATTGAAACTTCCATCGCCGCCGCTCGCGCGCCGCTGACGCGGGTCATATACTGCTGTTTCAGTCCCGCGAGCGCCGCCCTGCATCGCGGCGAGCTCGGCAGGTGAGCGCTAACTCTTTGAGATATTGGCGCGAACGTTGATCGTGCGCCGACGTCTTCGACGCGCCATGAGCCCTTGCAGTTTTTGCTGCACTGCACAATATACTCATCGGGAAGAAGCGCCTCGATTCTTCGGCTGCCGTCGAGCGAGGTTCACATGATGCAAGCAACTCTTCATCCGCCCTCGGGCGGAGTTTTTGCGATCCGCCGCCTCATCCGATCCGATCTCGCGCAGTTTGAATCGCATCTCGTGCGGCTCGACCCGGAGAGCCGGCGCAATCGATTCGGCGGCGCGGTGTCGGAAGCATTTCTGCGGGAATACGCGGCGCGCGCCTTCGGGCTCGACGGCGTCATGTACGGTTATTTCGAAGCCGGCCAACTCCGCGCCGCCGCCGAACTGCGCATTTTGAGCGATGATCTCGATCGCGAGGCGGAGGCGGCCTTCAGCGTCGAGGGTGACTGGCGTCGCCATGGCATCGCTTCGGCCCTGTTCGAGCGGATCATCGTCGCGGCGCGCCATCGCGACGTCAGGCGCATCCTGGTGATCTGCCTGCCGAACAATGTCGCC
>JBEVKO010000101.1:0-3450 GCA_040509705.1 Beijerinckiaceae bacterium | reverse complement strand
AGAGTCAGGTTTCGCACGTTCTCCCACAGGCGCATCAGATATTCGTAGTCGCGCTTGATCTCAGCTTTGGTGCGATTCTCGCCTGCCGTGCGCAGGATCACGCCCATGCCCTGCGGCACTTCGAGGTCGGCGACGACCTCCTTCAGCCGCTTGCGGTCCTGAGCGCTCGTGATCTTGCGCGAGACGCCGCCGCCGCGCGCCGTGTTCGGCATCAAGACCGAGTAGCGGCCCGCGAGCGAGAGATAGGTGGTGAGCGCAGCGCCCTTGGTGCCGCGCTCTTCCTTCGCCACCTGCACCAGAAGGATCTGCCGGCGCTTGATGACTTCCTGGATCTTGTAGTGACGACGGACATGGCGAGGACGCTCCGGCATTTCCTCCATCGCGTCGCCGCCGACCTGCTCGACGACGTCTTCCTCCTCGCCTTCGCCCTCTTCGTCGTCTTCCTCGTCCTCTACGTCGTCGTCGTCCTCTTCGTCGTCTTCCTCGTCCCCTTCATCCTCATCCTCATCGTCGCCGTCGGCGTCCCGGCCTTTCGGCGTTTCTTCGGATTCAGGGCCAGCCGCTTCGCGGGGCTCGACCTGAGACGCCTCGGCCTCCGCTGCGGAGGTTTCGGCGGCGGCAGTCAGTTCATTGTCGATCGGAGCGGCCGGGGCCGGCTCGTCGCGCTGCGGTTCGCCTTGCGCCAAGTCTCCCGGCATAGCCTCGTTGGGCGGGCCTTCGGCGTCGATATCGAACGCCGGGGCGATCTCGCCCATGGCGGCGCCTTCGCGCGACGCATCGCCTTCATCGCCATCTCGCGGAGCGCGTCGCTGCGGATCGCGCCTGCGGCGGTTGCGGCCTTCTAAGCGGCGCTGCGCCTCGCGCTCCTGGCGCTCCTCATCCTCGATCAACGCCAGCCGGTCGGCGACGGGGATCTGGTAGTAGTCGGGATGAATTTCCGAGAACGCCAGAAAACCGTGGCGATTGCCGCCGTATTCGACGAACGCCGCCTGAAGCGACGGTTCGACGCGGGTGACCTTGGCGAGATAGATGTTGCCGCGGAGCGGCTTGCGGGAAGCGGATTCGAAATCGAACTCTTCGACGCGGTTACCGCGAGTGACGACGACCCGGGTTTCCTCCGGATGGGTCGAGTCGATGAGCATCTTGTTGGGCATGTGCGGACCTCTTGGGTGCGCGCGCCTGTGCTCTACCGGTGTCTGGCCTGATGCGGCTCATGGCCTTGCCTCGCGCAACAACATTGGCGACGGCTCAAGGCGACGGATCGCTGGATTCGACAAAAAGGGGAGAGACTCGGCGGCGCGGGGGGACGTGAGCGTCTGGGCGCTGCGGGTGAAAAGCTGTAGCGGGGCATCAAAACCTGCATCGCGCCGGACGTGACGACGGTCGCCGGGCGGCCGATCACGTAGGGACGAACGATGGGGCAGGTTCATCAGCACCTCTGTCCGGAGCCGTTTGGCTCCGCTTGGCGGCCTGTCCGGTGAACTGGCCGCCGGTGCGGATCAAGTCCCTGTCAAACCCGTCAAACCCATGGGGCGATTCGGGAATATGGACCGTGACCAGCAATATGACGTCCATATGCGGTCGCGCCCGGATTGGCAAGATTCGGGCGCGGGGCGCCACAGGGGCGGGCCAGGGATGGTTACTCATCGTTAACCAACCCGTCGCCAAATGGACGGCGGGCTTTGCGTCGGGTACCTCGTCGCGGCGTCATTTCAGGAACAAGAAATGGGAAGATTCGTCGCGAGATCGCTGTTGACGGCGGCGCTGGTCGGCATCGCCTGCACGGCGGCGTGGGGCGGACCGCAACGCCGCGTTGCGCAGGCGACGGCCACGCTCGCCAGACCGGATGCGCCGGTCGCCTATGAAGCTGAACTGAAGGCGGGCGAATCGACGACCACCCTGACGATCCACCTGTCGCGTTCTGCGGCGGCCTCCGCCTTCGTCCTTGAGCGGCCGGATCGGGTGGTCGTCGACCTTCCGGTCGTGAACTTTCAGATCGGCGATGACGCCGGGCGCAAGGGCGCCGGGCTGGTGAGGTCGTTCAGGTACGGCCTCTTCACGCCGGGGCGATCGCGTCTCGTGATCGATCTGACGCAACCCTCGACTGTCGAGGTCGAAAACGCGCCGGGGACCCAGGACGGCCATGTCAGGCTCACCGTGAAGCTTTCGAAGATCGACCGGGCTGCCTTCGCCAGATCCGCGCAGGAGGGAAGGAGCGCAGCCCCTCCGACGCCCCAGCACGCGCTGCCTGCGAGCGATAGCCGTCCCCTCGTCGTCATCGATCCCGGCCATGGCGGCATTGATCCGGGCGCCCGCGCCCGCAATGGGCAGCTGGAAAAAAACCTGGTGTTCGACATGGCCCTCGCGCTCAAGGAAAAGCTCGCGGCCACGGGGCGATATCGGGTTTTGATGACCCGGGATGACGACGTGTTCGTCGCCCTCGCGGACCGGGTGAAGTTCGCCCGGCGAGCGCAGGCGGATCTGTTGATTTCCCTCCATGCGGACGCGCTCGCGTCCCATGACGGGGTGCGCGGCGCATCGATTTATACGGGCTCCGAAAAGGCCTCCGACGCCTATGCGGCGCGCCTCGCCGAGAGCGAGAACAAGGCTGACGCTGCGGCCGGCGCCGACGCGGGGAACGAAATCCTCGACGACGTCAACGACATCCTCGCGGACCTTACCCGCCGCGAGACCCGGACCTTCGCCCACCGCTTCGCCAAGACGCTCGCCGGCGACCTTGGCTCCGCGGTCCCCATGCACAAATCGCCGCTCCGCTCCGCCGGCTTCCGTGTGCTGATGGCGCCCGACGTGCCGTCGGTCCTGGTCGAACTTGGCTATCTCACCAACACAAACGACATAGCGCTCTTGACCTCGGATGCCGGGCGGGCGAAGGCGAGCGCGGCGATCGTCGCCGCCGTCGACGGTTATTTCGCGCGGCGGGGCCTGCCATGACGCGTTGCGGGCCGGTCGCCATTATTCGACCATGCTTCTCCTCCACCCGCTGGTGGCGGGATCGGGCGTTTGAGCGTAGAATTGGCGGTCCGGGGCGACGTGGGATGAGGGAGCCTCCGCTTGGGTCTAGCGGCGGCGAGCGGGCAGGGTGCGCATGAGATTCGTCGTTCGATTCCTGGGGTTCATGTTCGCGGCCGGCGCGATCCTGTTCCTTTGCGGCGCCGCGATCGGCGGTTTCTATCTGTGGAAGAATCAGCGCGACCTTCCAGACTATAGCCAGCTCGCCAACTATGAGCCGCCGGTGACGACGCGGGTCCACGCCGGCGACGGCAGCCTGATTGCGGAATATTTCAAGGAGCGCCGCCTCTATCTGCCCATCCAGGCAGTGCCGAAGATTATGATCGCCGCGTTCCTGTCGGCCGAGTACAAGAACTTCTACACCCATATTGGCCTCGACTTCGAGGGCATCGCCCGCGCCGTCGTCCAACTCGCGACGGG
>JBEVKO010000100.1:0-13575 GCA_040509705.1 Beijerinckiaceae bacterium | reverse complement strand
CAGAGCGCGAAAGCGACAGAACCATTCTCGGCTTCGTCGGCGTCGTGCCCGATCAGCTCGAGCTGGCGGCGGATCACCTCGCGATTCACCGGATGATCATCAACGACGAGGATGCGCCGTCCCTCCGCATTCGCCGTTTGCGCGGATTCATCCCTGACGTCAGGCGCGCCGTTCATCAGCGATGACCGCCCCGACATTTCCTGAACCCAGCGATCGCTTGCGCCGGCGGGCGCCGAATGCCTCGGCGCCTTTATTTCGCGGCCGAACAGCTCGCCTACCGCAGCAACAATGTTCTCCACCCGCCACGGCATCGGAACAGAAAGCTGAGCTCTCGATGTTTTCCCCGCTTCCCAGCCGTCGAGGAAAATCCTGCGCCTGGGTTCAGCGAGGCGACCCGACTGGGCGGCTTCGTCCGCCAGCGCGCGCTCCGCCACCAGAACGTCGCACATGCCGCCGGGCGCGGCGCCATCTTCGTCGTCGACGTTCGGCGTCAGCACATGCACCGCAGCTCCGGCGCGGGCGAGATGGCCCCCAAGCCGCTTGGCGGCGTCGGAGTCGGCCATCAGCACCGCGATTGCAACGCCGCTCAAAGACGCAGCTTTCTCCGTGGGCCTGCGACCGGCTTTGACCGGAATCTCGACCGTGAACACCGAGCCATGACCGGGGGCGCTCTGCGCGGTGATCTCGCCGCCCATCAAGTCGACGAGCCGCGCAACGATCGACAGGCCAAGGCCGGTGCCGCCGAAGCGGCGCGTGGTCGTCACGTCAGCCTGTTCGAAAGGCTTGAACAGGCGTTCGCGCTGCTCCTTCGTCATGCCTATGCCGGTGTCGGCGACCGCAAGCCGCATATGGGCGCGCCCGTCGCGGGCGATGCTCTCGGCGACGATGCTGACGGAGCCCTGCTCCGTAAACTTGATAGCGTTGCCGACCAGATTGAAAAGTATCTGACGAAGCCGCGTCGGATCGCCGACGATCGTCTCCGGCAGCAGCGGATCGACTTCGCCATAGAGCGCAAGGCCCTTGCGCCGCGTGCTCTCGGTCATCGTCTCGGCGACGCCTTCGACCAGGGCCAGCACATCGAGGTCGACGGATTCGAGTTCGAGCCTTCCCGCTTCGATCTTCGAGAAGTCGAGGACGTCATCGATGATGTGCAGGAGCGACATGGCGGACTGGCGCGCGAGCCTGACCTGCGTGCGCTGGCGGTCCTGAAGTACGCCATGCTCCAGAACTTCGAGCATGCCGAGCACACCGTTCATCGGCGTCCGTATCTCGTGGCTCATGGTGGCGAGGAACGTCGACTTCGCCTGATTAGCCGCCTCGGCGTCCGCGCGCGCCTTGTTGGCCGCGTCGCGCGCGGTTTCGAGTGCGACCACAAGCCGGTCAAGCTCGATCTCGCGATGCTTGAGCTCCGTGATGTCGATAAAGATTGCAACGGTATTTCCGTTCGCCGTGCTCTGCCGCGTCATGCGCATCCAGCGGCCGGCGCTGGTCTCAACCGTTGAATCCGTGACGCCGCTGCGCCGTCCAAGGCGTCGGTCGGCGATCCATTCCTCCGACTTCATGTCGGTGTTGACGAGAATGCCCCGATCGATCGCCGTTCGCAGGACATCTCCGAATCTGGCGCCGGGCTTCAACTCGTCGTCGAGGCCAGGCAGCAACTCCATCAGGCGCGTATTCCAGACGATCAGCCTCGTATCAGGATCGCACAGAACGAATCCGCTGCCGAGATTCTCGATCGCGTCCTGCAATCGCGCCGTGGCCTCGCGCACGGCTTCCTCGCTCTTCTTCAGGTCCGTGATATCCGTGAACACGGACACCACGTGGTTCGCCTTGGTGCGCTGCTTCTCGACATGCACCCAGCGATTGTCGTCGATGGCGCGCACGAGGCGATATGTCGGGTTGGCGTGGTGCGCCAGACGATGGGCGAGCCATTCCTCCTCGCGACCCTTGGCCTCGTTGATTTGGCCTGCGGCCAGCGCGCCCTTCAGCATATCCGCGAAATGCGCGCCAGCCTTGCGGAAGCCGTCGAGGTCGCGCGTGAATTCCTCATAGCGCTCGTTCCAGATCAGCAGCCGGTCATTCTCGTCATAGATCGCAAAGCCGCTGCCCAATCCCTCGATCGCGTCCTGCAGAAGCTCGGTGGCCTTGGTGACCGCCTCTTCCTTCTGCTTGATCTCCGTGATGTCGGTGAAAACCGAGACCATGTCGCCGCTCGCAGCGCGCCGCTTGTTGAGCTGGATCCAGCGGCCATCCGGAAGCTGATTGACCAGATAGCCTTCGGGCTCGTGGTGATAGGCAAGTCGCTGCGCGATCCATTCCTCTTCCCGGCCAACCGCGTCGCGGTACCGCCCTTTCCGGGCGGCGGCGCGGACGATGTCCTCGAAGCGGGAGCCTACCACGAGAAACTCGGCTACGCCGGGAGTGAACTCCTCGAAGCGCTTGTTCCAGATCACAAGACGATCCTCGGAATCATAGAGCGCAAAGCCGCTGGTCAGTCCCTCGATCGCATTCTGCAAGCGCTCGGTCGCCTTGGTGACTTGCTCTTCCTTCTGCTTGATCTCGGTGATGTCGGTGTAGATCGAAACGAGATCGCCGCTCGCCGCGCGGCGCTTGTTGAGCTGAATCCAGCGTCCGTCGGGAAGACGACGCAGGAGAACGCCCTCGGGCCGGCGATGATAGGCGAGGCGCTCGGCGACCCATTCATTCTCGCGTCCGACCGCTTCGGAAACCTTGCCGCGCGCCGCCGAGGCGCGGACGATCTCCGCATAGTTCATTCCGATCTTGAGCTGGCCGCCGATGTCGGGAGCGTACTCCTCAAAGCGCTTGTTCCAGATCACCAGACGGTCATCGGAATCATAGAGCGCAAAACCGCTCGCCAATCCCTCGATCGCGCTCTGGAGACGCTCGCGGGCGGTGCGCACCTCCTCCTCGATCTCCTTCATCTCGGTGAGATCGCGATAGTGGCCGAGCAGACGCCCGTCGGGCAGCGGCTTGAAATTGAACTCGATGTAGCGGCCCGAGGCGGCGCGGCGATGGTAGCGTACGCCGCCCGGCGTCCACATAGTGGCGACCCGCTCTTTCACCTGTTCTTCGGGAACGCCCGGCCCAAAGTCGCCGCGGCGCGCCTGGAAAAGCAGGATCTCTTCCGCCGATGCGCCGACGCGCGCAACCGAGTCCGGGAAACGTTGCAACTCGGCAAGCTGCCGGTTCCACATCACCCAGCGCTTATCCTTGTCGAACAGCATCACCGCGTCGGGAAGGTTGTCGATGACGGACTGCAGCGTTTCGGTCGCGGCACGGGCCGCTTCCTCGTTCTCCTTCATTTCCGTGAGGTCGCGGTAGTAGCCGAGCAATTGTCCGCCCGGCAGCGGCTTGAAATTGAATTCAATGAATCGCCCGTCCTGCGCGCGTCGGTGATAACGAATGCCGCCTGGCGTCTTCATCACGGCGATGCGCTCTTCGATCTGAGCCTTGATGTCGCCTGGCCCGAAATCGCCGCGCTCGGCCTGGATCCGCAGAATTTCCTCGGCCGGCGTACCGGTCTGCACCACCGTGTCGGGGAGCCTTCCGAATTCCGCAATCTGATGGTTCCACATCAGGGTGCGCAGATCCTTGTCATAAAGCATGACGCCGTCGGGCAGATTGTCGATGACAGTCTGGAATACGGCGCGCGTGCGATCGACTTCCGCCATGGCGGTCTTGAAGACGTCCGCGGCGCGCGCCATCTGTCCGATCTCGTGATGGGCAAGCGCGAATGGCACCTTCGTGTCGAGCTTGCCCGATGCGAGCGAGCCCAGCGTCGTCGTGATGCGGCGGATGGGGCGCACCGTGCGGCGAAAGATGTAGCCTGACCCAAGCAGGCCCAATCCGACGCTCGCGAGCGCGAAGAGAACCGTGAAGAAACGCGCTTCCTCGAACGTCTGATTGACGTTCGCGACAAGTTCGGCTTCGCCCTGCGCGGCGCGCGCGCGCAGCTGGTCGCTCAATCCCTGCACCAGCCCGTTTTCCTGATCGAGAATGCGATCAAGCATCGACTCGTCCTGGGCGGCGGCGTCGAGGTCGACAATCAGCTGGCCCTGCGGCTCGATGATGGTGCGAAGGTTCGCCGCCGATTCGCGATCTCGCTGTTCGCGCAATGTCAGCTGAAGACGGCGCACCGCAGCGTTCAGTTCATTCCAGCGTTCGGAGATCGGCGCCATCGGCGTGCGCGAGCGGTTGATCAGCCAGACCAGAACCTCGCTCTGGGACTGGTGCAGATTTTCGCGTACGCGGAGCGCACGATTGGAGCCCTCGAAATCGCCGAACTCGAAAGCGCGCGGAACGATCTCATCGAGAATCTTCAGTCCGTTGTCGCCGAGCGTCACGAAGGCGTCGGAAATCCGGGCGCGACGCTCGCGCAAGTCGCCGAGCGTATCGATGACGCCGCGCTGCAGATCGAGACGCTCACGAATGGCGTCCACCACTTCGCCGAAGCCGACTTCGCGCAGCACCAGCGAGCCCGCCTCTACGCGGGACTTGAGCGCCTGCGAGGCGTCGATCATGCGGTTGCGATCGAGCGCCCGGCCGGACATGAGATATTCGCTGGCTGCGACGCGCAATCGCAGGAGATGCTCGTCGATCGCCGCGGCCGTCTGCACGACGGCGGCGAAGGACTGCTGGCGGGCGTGCCCGGCCGCGATGGTCCTGAGGCCGAGGATCGCCGAAACCGCGCCAAAAAGAATGACCAGGACGAGGACGGCGATTCCGCCGCCAATCAGGAAGCTGATTTCGTGCGAACGAAGATAATTGCGTATCGCGGCGAGAATCGAACCCGCCGGCAAGAGTCGTGGGAGGCCCGTCCCAGGTTTCATGGCCGCATGCGCCCGTGGCTCAGTCGGGCTTAATCTTCGCATCACGCACGACGACCCGCCAGCGGTCGGTTTCAGATTCGATGAACGCAGCGAATCCGGAGGGTCCGATAGGGACGGCCGTCGCTCCCATGGCGTTGTAGGCGATGCGGACATTCTCGTCGCGGAACACGTCGAACACGGTCTCCGTCATTTTTTCCCGCACGGCGAGCTCCGTCGAGGCTGGCGCGAGGAGGCCAAACCATGCCGCAACGTCGAGGCCAGGATAGCCGAGCTCCCAGAGGGGCGGCGCGTCCGGAAGGATGGCGAGCCTTTCGTGGCCCATGACGGCAAGCGGCGTCAGCTTGCCGTCGATGATGAACTTCACCACGTTCGAGCCGGTTTCGAACAGCGCTTCGACGTCGCCCCGGAGGAACGCATCCTGCAGCGGGCCGCCGCCGGCGAACGGCACATGCAGGAACTTCATCCCGGTGTTCTGGCGGAAAATCTCGCAGGCCAGATGCTGGATCGAGCCGTTGCCCGAGGATCCGACCACGACTTCGCGCGACCGGGCGAGGTCGACGAATTCGCTGAGATTGTTGAGCCCGAGCTTGGACGAGACGCAGATGACTAGCGGGAATCGCGCGATCAGGACGATCGGAGCAAGGTCCTTCACGGGATCGAAATAGCTTCGCGGATTGATGTGCTGATTGATCGAGAGCGGGCCGGCATGTCCGAAGAGAAGGGTCCGGCCGTCGCCTTCCGACCTCGCGACATGAAGCGCCGCGACGTTTCCTCCGGCGCCCGGCCGGTAGTCGATCTCGACGCCTGCGTCGAGCCGGCGCGAAAGCCCTGACACCAGGGGCGTCGTCGCGTCGGCGCTCAACCCGCCGGGTGGAAAGCCGACCACGATACGGTAGGGATGCTGCGCCTGCGCCAAGACGCCGCCCGCGCCGCCGAACGCCAGAGCCGACGACACGCCTCCCGCCACCCGAAGGACCGAGCGGCGGGTGAGTTTCTGAATTTCCGACGTCATATTACCTGACTTCATGACACGGCCCTCTGACGCGGACCGCATCGGGTTAGTTGATGTGATTCTGGATTGGAGCCGTATCGTTCCGGTTTCGCCGACGAAGGGTTTCTGTTTCGTCTGTTTCGCGAGCTTCCCTAGCGGCAGATTTCAGGGAACAAATCCCTCCCCGCAACGTTGGGGTACGCCGGAGGGGATTCACCGTATGCTGCATGCGTCACTTTCACGATTTGCGCCGCAGGGTTTCGTGAAACTCGACGACACCGATGCGGCGGCGCGCGAGGTCAGCCCGGCGGAGCATGACCTGATCCTGCGCTATGCCATACTCGGCATCTTCGTCATGCTCGCCATCGCATCCCTGCATCTGACGAAGGTCATTTCGCTGCCGGTGACCGCAGGCGTGGTGTTTGGTCTTGTGCTCGGCCCGGTGGTCGACTGGATGGTCAAGCGCGGCGTGCCACAGCATCTCGCGGCGGCCCTTGTGGTTCTGACCGGCCTCATCTTCGGCCTGATGGCGCTCGGGCTCCTGACGGCGCCGATTGCAGCGTGGAGCGACCAGCTTCCGGCGATGGCGGCTGCGCTGAAAACCAAGCTTGCCGGCGTCTCGGCCTTCGTAAAGCAGATCGAGGAAACAGCGCAGGCGATCAATCCCAAGGCCGCGGCGCTCAATGTCACGGAAGGAAGCCCGCTGGTGGAGATAGCCGTGTCGTCATCGGCAGTGGCGGCGGGATTCCTGATCTTTCTTTTTACCGTTTACTTCTACCTTGCGACGCGACGCCACCTGAAGGCTCGAATCCTGCGCCTCTGCCTCGGGCAGGAAGCGCGCAAATCGGCCGGCGCCTTCTTTGAGGAAATCGAGCGTCGCGTTGCGACCTATCTTTGGGTCGTGACCTTCGTGAACGGCGCGATTGGAGTCGCCGCCATGGCGATGGCATGGCTCGCCGGCCTGCCCTACCCGATCTTCTGGGGCGCGCTCGCCTTCCTTCTCAACTATCTGGCGTTCGTTGGGCCGATCCTGGTGGCCGTCATGCTCTTCGCGGCGGGCCTGCTCGGCGATTCGAGCACGATCCTCAGCGCCGCCTGGCCGGCAGCGCTTTTCTATGCGGTGCATCTGATCGAGGGGAACTGGGTCACGCCAGTGCTCGTCGGCAATCGGCTCACGGTCTCGCCGTTCCTCGTTTTCCTCTCGTTCGTGTTCTGGCTGTGGCTCTGGGGTCCGATCGGGGCCGTCCTGTCGACGCCGCTTCTTCTGGTCGCGATGGTCGCACAGGAAACAATTGCGACCTATCGCGAGACGGCTCGGGAAGCCGCAGAGGAGGCTATAGAGGAGCAAAAGGCGACGGCCGAGGCCGGCCTGGAACAACTGCGCCAACGCGCGGTTTAGCCAGCACCCTGTGCGCCCGGAGCGCACCAACCGCCACATGGAGTTGAGTGATGGCCAAAGCTTCAACCGATTATCGCAACGGCGACGATGAGCCGAATGGAGGCCGGCGGGCGAAGGCCTCGCGCGAGGACAGCGCGCCGACCTTTACAGACACGCTGAAGGAATTCGGGATCGACACCGACATCATGACCGAATCCGCCAAGGAGCGCGCAGTGGACATGCAGCAGACCGTGATCGACGAGCTCAAGGAGCGTCCGTTGCGGACGCTGGGAGCCGCGGCGGCGATCGGCATGCTGTTCGGCTACCTCGCGTCGCGCTAGCCCCATGGTCAGGGAACTCGCGGCGATGGCCGCCGCAGAAGCGGTGGCCGCCGGAAAGCGCAAGGCGATACAAATTGGACTCTACGCCGGAGCGGCGATTCTGACGCTTGTGGCTGCAATCTTTGCACTCGATGGGTTGCACGCGATCATCGCCGCATCCTATGGCCCCGTGGCCGCGAGCTTCATCATCGCGGGAGCGTTGGTGCTCATGGCGCTTGGCGTCTATATCGCCGGCCGGATGGTGAAGCGGCGACACACGACCGCCGATCTGATCGCTGCGACGGCGATGGTCGCGGCTCCTGTGGCCGCCCGTCTCATCGCGCCGCATGCGACCAAGCGCATCGGAGGGCTCGCTGGCCTGCTGCTCGGCGCCCTTCTTGGACGCCAGATGGGCTCGCCCTGAAAGCGGCTCGCTGCAAGTCGAGTTCAGAAAATTCCAGACATGCGGGCCTGCATGCGCTTCTGGCGCCTGTTGCGAACCTGCGCCAGATGGCTTGCGCAGGAAGCGAAGCCGACGGCTCCAACACCGACGCCAAAGCGATCGCATATGGCGATGTCCTCGGAGCGGATATCCTGTGCGAAATCGCGCTCGACATTCGCCTACACCGAATTTGTGGGCGGTGATGAGGAGAGCCGCGGTCACGCGATGCTGAGGCAAATCGCGACGCGGGGCGGCGCATCGTCCAATTTGGGTGAGGAAATCGTGACGGTCTCCCCTAAGGCGATCTAACTACGGCGCCACCCGCCATGGGAACTATTCGCTCTCGTCCGTGAAGCTGCAGCCTTCCGTCGCACAAATCACGAAATCGATGGTCTCGAAGATCTCGATCGCATCCTTGAGGCGTCCGGCGGCGCAATGCGTGCGCGCATCCATTTGCCGCATCGCGGCGCTGGAAAGGCTAATCGGATCAACGTAGCGCAGGCGGCCAAAATCCTCGATCTGCGTCGTGATGTGGACATCCCAGGCTGCGCAGACCGCCGCATCGGACTTTAGAGCCGGCTGGTTCTCGGGCACGGCCGCCAGCGCCGCGCCGCCGGCGCAAATCAGCGCGACGAGGCCAGCGAAGCCGGAACGGGCCGGACGATGATGAGGCCGATCATGCTTGTTCATTAGGTCCCTCCAAACGCCCCTGCCGGCGCGCCAAAGACGATGCCCCTCCTTCATCATCAAACCGTCATTCGAGCGTTAGCGGCAGACGGCCATTCGGATAGGGTAGCCGAATGGAGATGGGCATGAGCATTATCGAGATCGCGCCTCTTGAGCCGGGCGAGATAAGTCTTCTGCTCGAAAGCGCAGGAGCGGAGGCGTCTTCGTTTACGAGTGTTCTAATGCGGCTGTCGCGCCTTTTCCGCATCAGCGGGCCGGATATGCCGGGGCTCGTCTGCATCGGAGCCGTCATTGCGCTCGATGAAACGCAGGCGCGCGCGCATGGCGGACCGTCGATCAGCGCGACCGGAACCGGCGTTGACGATGGGGCCGCACTCGTCGGCTGCCTCGCCGAAGCAGCGGAACTACTGTCCCAATTCGAGGAGCCCGGCGACGTTCTGAACAGCGCGCCTGACGATCCGCGGCTGGCCGGCGGCTGGCTCGACGCGTCGGCGTCGTCCGCCAGCGGTCCAATCGACTTGGTGCGGGTTCATGATCTTGTCTCCGGCGAGGCCGCGCTCGCTGCGGCCGACCTCTGCCTCAGACGCCACCCGGTGTCGCGAAAAATCGCGCCGGTGGGAGCGCTGAGCGCTGGATGCGCCGCAGGTCGCACAACAGACGAAGCGGCGACACGCGCGGTGCTCGAACTGATCGAGCGCGATGCGGCGGCCTTGTGGTGGAAAGGAGGGCGGCCAGCAGGCGGCGTCGACGCTGCTCACCCTTGCGCCGCTTTTGCCGCGGAAAGGCTCGCACAGCTCCGCCGCGGGATCGCGACGCGCACTACGATGCTGCTCGATCTCACCAACGACTTCGGCGTTCCGGTGATCGCCGCCGCGTCGTACGATGTCTCCGGGCGCAATTTCGCCTGCGGGCTCGCCGCGCGACTTGAGGTGAATGACGCGGCGGATGCTGCGCTTCGCGAGATGGGCCAAATGGAGCTCGCTGCCGGCGTCGCGAGCATCAAGTTGGCCGAAGCCGGCGAAGCCGCCCTCGGCCCCGTCGATCGCCACAATCTCGCGCGCGCGGCTTTTGATGCGCGCGAGTGCGAACTTCTTCATGCGTGCGCCCGCGCTCCGGACGCCCCCGCGATGGCCCAATGGAACTGCGCAGCCTTGGCGCGTCATCTCGCGGACCGCCGAATCGCAACCTATCGCTTCGACCTCACGCGACCAACTATCGGAGTTCCGGTTGTCAGGGCGATTGCGCCTGCCCTTCAGCCCTATTCGGACGCGATCCTCACGCCGCGTCTTGCGGCGGCGATGTCACTGCATGGCGGCGGCGCCTCTCTGACTCGCGGTATGCCGCTTTATTAACCAGCATTGCAGCGTCGAACTCCAATCGCTGGACGACGGTTGGCGCACTCTGTGATAACAATCTTTACGGCAGGGGCGGCAATTCCTAGTATGTAGAGTTCCAGCGTGGAGAGCGTGTGCCATGCGGGCAGGTCCGGCAACCGATGGATCGGGCAAGGCCTCGCCAGAGGCTGCGCGTCTTCATATTCGATTGATCGGTCGCTTTTCGCTTCGGCACGGCGATCGCGACATCGACATCGAAAGCCGCAAGGCCAAGGCCCTGATCGGTTATCTGGCGCTTGCGCCCGGCGTTCGCGAGTCCCGCGAGCGCCTGCTCGGCCTCCTGTGGAGCGAGGTCGACGACGAGCACGCCCGAGCTTCGCTCCGTCAGACGCTGTTTCAGATCCGGCAGGCGATGACGGCCGCGAACTTCGACGGATTCAACGCCGACAAGATCGGCGTCTGGTTCGAGCCAAACCGCGTCGCCATCGACCTGCTCGACGTGATGCGCGACGCGGAACGGGGAGAGCCGCATCCGCTTCTTCTCGCCGACGACAGCGCTCTCGACGACCTGCTGCGAGAATTTGAGACCATCGACGATTCCTACCGCGTCTGGCTTCTGGCGCGCCGACAGGCGGCGCAGGACCGGCTGGTGGCCCGGCTGGAAGACACGCTGCGAAGTCCTGGCCTCGACAAGGGAGCGCGCGAGAAAACCTCGCGCGCGCTGATCAGGATCGATCCGACTCATGAGGAAGCGGCGCGCGCGCTCATCCGCATCAGGGCGGAGGCCGGGGACGTCGGCGCGGCGCTCGGCGTCTACAAGTCGTTGTGGGACCTCCTTGACAATGAGTATGACGTGGAGCCGTCGCGCGAAACGCAGGAGCTGATCGCGCAGGTGAAGTTGGCGCAGCCCTTCAACGGCGCGTCGCAGAATCATACGCCCATTGAGCCCAGAGATGTGGCGCCGCCGGCGAATGCTGCGCCCGCGGTCAGGCTTGTTCTTTGCGTGGGCGGATTTGATCTCAAGGGCACGCGCGAAGAGAACCGCTATCTGATTGAGGGATTTCGCCGCGAGCTTATCGGATGTCTCGTACGCTTCCGCGAATGGGTGGTGCGCGACCAGGCCGTCAGCGCCGGCCAGCCGAGCGTGGGCGGCCAACCCGGCGAATATATTCTCGATGCGAGCGCATTCGAGTCGGCTGAAGGCGTCCGGCTCCTCCTGATGCTGCGCAACGCTTCGACGAACGACTATCTGTGGAGCGAACGTTTCCAGCTCGGCATCGATCGTTGGTTCGATGCGCAGCAATCGATCGTCCGCCGGCTTTCGACCGCCCTCAGCCTGTCGCTGTCGACGCGGCGCCTGGAATCGCTGATCACCGCTCCCCACACCGACCAGATCGCCTTCGACCTCTGGCTGCAGGCGCAATCCGTGATCAGAAATTTCAATCTGCGCGACTGGACGCGCGCGACGGCGATCATGGAAAGCATCATCGAGCGCTATCCGACATTCGCGCCCGCCTATTCGAGCCTCGCGCAGCTCAACAACCTCATTCACATTTCCATGCCGGGCGTCTTCCGCAACGCCGTCCGCACGGAGCAGGCGCTGCACTACGCCCGCCAGGCCGGAAAGCTCGATCCCATCGACTCGCGAAGCCAGCTCTGCCTTGGCTGGTCGCATGCGATGGCGAAGCAGCCGGAACTGTCGGAAATCCATATGCGGCTGGCGCATGAGCTGAACGAAAACGATCACTGGACCCTCGTATCGGCGTCCAACTGCCTTGCCTTCTGCGGCGCGACCGATGAAGCGGCGGCGATCGAAAAGCAGTTGTTTGCGCTGCCCGCGCCGCCATCGCCGGTGCAGCTGGCCTATCTCGCATCGAACCGGTTCATGGCGGAGGACTATGAAGGTTGCGCGTCCGCCGCAGCCTCAGCCGGCGACACGAGCGCAACCGCGCTCGGCTTCCGCGCGGCCGCCCTCCAGCTGCTCGGCCGCGCGGACGAGGCGCGCGAGGCCAAGGACCGTCTGTTCAAGACCGCGCGCGAGCGCTGGTCGGGCGATGCGAAGCCCGATGACGACGCCGTTACGCGCTGGTTCCTGCATCTGTTCCCGATCCGCCGCGCCGAAGACTGGAGCCGATTGATGGACGGCATCAGAGGCGCAGGCGCGCCGCCGGTCGATCTCAGGCATAACGAGTGGTGAGGCGCTAGTTGCTCCGCGTCCACCAGGCGCTTCGATAGCGGCTCGGCCATCAGCTAAGCGCTGAGCGCGTTATCCCGCCGTTATTTTTCCGATCACGGCTGGATGATTGCCGATCGCCATACCTCGCAGGCCGGTCGCAGGGCGCGACCCGGCGAAACTGCGAGGCCCGATCATGTCGCATCCCACGCTCCCACCTTTCCGCCCGGCGCGTGAGGCCGGAACCCAAACCATGTCGACCGAAGCGCTCGTGCGGGTCGCGGCCCTCATCGTCATTCTCGCCGCGCTCGCGAGCGCCCTCGCCGCCCGCTTCAGCGCCGCGGAAGACAGCGGGTTCGTCGCGGCTTCATCAATCGCGGCCCCTACTTCAGACGAACACGGGGACGCCGCGCCGCTGCGCTACGCGCCAGCGAGGGACCTGTGGGGCTTCTTCTGACATCCGCGGGCGGCGTGACTGCACTTTCGCCGCCCTGAGCAAGCGCCCGCGGACGAACCGTCCGCGCCGTGACGGGGGTCACACATGCTCGGTCGACGTTCTTCCTCATTCCTGCTGCTCGCGGCAAGCCTGATCTTCGCTGCGGCCTACGCTCCCGCGCGCGCCGCCCCGGGCGCATGCGATCTCAACCCGACTTCATTGAGCGACGAAGAACAGGAAGGCTGCGACGCGCTGCGCGACGTCAAAGGCTATTTCGCCGCTTTCGGTCTGCCCGTTGAGCTCGATGTGACGATCCGCTTCCTGCCGAGCGTCGTGATCGAGATCGCGTCGGCGACCGGCGTCGCCGACGAGCTGCCTGTGATCGGCCGGTTCCATCGTCACAAGCGCGAAATTCAGATGTTGAGCGTCGATGCGGCCACGCAATCGAACCGGCGGCCGTGGAAGCTTGCATGGACACATGAGATCGCGCGATCGATCCTCCGCCACGAAGTCGCGCATGCTGCGATCGCAAGATTGCTGGGCGAAAGGGCCGACAAGTTGCCCCCGGCGTGGCACGAGGCGCTCGCCTATGCGGTCCAGATCGACATGATGGATGAAGCGCTGCGCAGCAAAGTGCTCGCGAATTATCCCGACGCCGCAAGGTTCGACCGCACCACCAAGATCAACGATTTCACTTACGGGTTCGATCCGGACGGGTTCGCGATCCGCGCCTGGCTGACCTATGTGCGCGGCGGGCGCGCCGAGTTTCTGAAGAAGGCGCTGGCGTTCGAGCACGACATGATCGATCTGCGGGAATACTTTTACTGATGCGGCTGTCGCGTTCGCGAATTCCGGCATTCGGGTTGGGCCAGCCGAAGAGCCACCATGCGCGAGGATGCTGGGAGCGTGGTGGGCCCGGCAGGACTCGAACCTGCAACCAGACCGTTATGAGCGGTCGGCTCTA
>JBEVKO010000099.1:0-6192 GCA_040509705.1 Beijerinckiaceae bacterium | reverse complement strand
GCTCGGGCGCGGCGGGTCCGATACGTCGGCGGTGGCGCTCGCCGCCGCGATCAAGGCCGATCGCTGCGACATCTACACCGACGTCGACGGCGTCTACACCACCGATCCGCGCATCGTTCCGAAAGCGCGGCGCCTCGACAAGGTCGCGTTCGAGGAGATGCTCGAAATGGCGTCGCTCGGATCGAAGGTCTTGCAGGTGCGGTCGGTCGAGATCGCCATGACGCAGCGCGTGCCGACCTATGTGCGTTCGAGTTTCGACGATCCGGCGTCGCCCAGCCCCGGAACCCTCATTTGCGACGAGGAGGACATCGTGGAGAAAGAGGTCGTCACCGGCATCGCCTATTCCAAGGACGAGGCCCAGATCACGCTCCGGCGCGTCGCCGACAAGCCAGGCGTGGCGGCGGCGATCTTCGGACCGCTCGCCGACGCCAACATCAATGTCGACATGATCATCCAGGTCGTCTCCGACGACGAGACGACGACCGACATCACCTTCACCGTTCCGACCGCCGAATTCGAGCGCTCGAAATCAATTCTCGCAGGCATGAGCCAAAAGATCGGCTACGCCAGCATGGCCGGCTCGACGGATGTCGTGAAGGTGTCGGCGATCGGCGTCGGCATGCGCAGCCATGCCGGCGTTGCGGCGAAAGCCTTCCGCGCGCTGGCGGAAAAGGGCATCAACATCCGCGCCATCACCACCTCGGAGATCAAGTTCTCGGTGCTGATCGATTCCGCCTACACCGAGCTCGCGGTGCGCACGCTTCATTCGCTCTACGGCCTCGATCACGCCGCGTAGGCGCGCGTTTGGCGCCCCGCGCAGTCTGCTGCTAGGCTCGCGCCATGTTCAGGAAGAGCCGCGGCGTCGTCAGATGGACGAGGCGCATCGTTCGCGCCGTCATCCTCCTTGCGCTGATCGCCATCGGCGTCGGCGCGGTGATCGGCCTGCAGTCCCTGCCGCGCAATGAGGGCGTAGTCGCGCTGAAGCGCGACGCCGGAGCTCCATCCGTTTCCGCCGATGTTTCGATTCGTCGCGACCGGATGGGCGTTCCCCATATCAAGGCGCAATCGCGCCAGGATGCTTACTTCGCGCTCGGATTCGCGCACGCGCAGGACCGGCTATGGCAGCTCGAGATGCATCGCCGCATCGCGTCCGGAACGCTGGCTGAAATTCTTGGCGAGCCCGGCCTGGTCACCGACCGATTCATTCGCTCGCTCGGCGTGCGTCGCGCCGCCGAGCAGCAATATGCGCGCCTGCCGCAGGAGGCGCGCGCATCGCTCGAAGCCTACGCCGCGGGCGTCAATGCGTTCGTCGAGCAGGAGATGATCGCGCCTCCCATGGAGTTCTGGTTCACCCGGTCGCAGCCCGGCCGCTGGGCGCCGGTCGACAGCGTCGCCTGGCTGATGATGATGGCGCTCGATCTTGGCGGAAACTACAATCACGAGCTGATACGCCTCGCCTTGGCCCGCACCCTGTCGCGCGAGGACATCTGGAGGGTTTTGCCGCCTTATGCGGATGATCCGGTTCCATCGTCGGCGGATTGGCCGACGCTGTATCGCGACCTCGGCGTCTACAACAAGAACGCGAAGCAGGCGGCGCTGCCGGGTCCTATCTCGCCTTTCATCAGCGCTGGAATTGACGGGCTTGGCTCGAACAACTGGGTGCTCTCCGGCGCGCGCACGCAAACCGGCAAGCCGCTGCTGGCGAATGATCCGCATCTAGGTCTCACCGCGCCTGCGATCTGGTATTTCGCGCGGCTCGAAGCGCCCGGGCTCGATGTCATCGGCGCGACATTGCCCGGGGTCCCGGCCGTGGTGCTCGGGCGCAACCGCAAGATCGCATGGGGCTTCACCAACACCGGGCCGGACGTGCAGGATCTATATCTTGAGCAGATCGATCCTGGCGATCCCAAGCGATACCGCACGCCGGATGGATCGGCCGCCTTCGCCGAGCATGACGAGATCATCAAGGTGAAGGGCAAGCCCGACGTCGTTATGAAGGTGCGCGCCACGCGCCACGGTCCGGTGATGACCGACGTGCTGCCGGGCGTGGCCGACTACCTCGAAACGAACCGTTATCAGATTGCGATGCGCTGGACCGCGCTTGATCCCGAAAATCTCGCCATCGTCGCGACTGACGCGTTGGCCCAAGCCGGGACGGTTGCGGAAGCGCGCGATGCGCTGCGCGACTATGTGGCGCCGATGCAGAGCGTCGTGATCGCGGACAGCGACGGCGGCATCGGATTCGTTGCAGCCGGAAGGCTGCCGGTGCGCAAGCCCGACAATGATCTGAAGGGACTTGCGCCGGCGCTGGGCTGGGAAGCGAAGTATGATTGGGGCGGCGACGTCCCGTTCGACGAGTTGCCTCAGGCGCTCAATCCGCCGGACGGCGTGATCGCAACGGCCAATCAGCGCATCCATTCGCCCGACTATCCGCACCATGTCACCTACGACTGGACGTCGCCCGACCGCTACAACCGCATCATCGCGCTGCTCGCCGCGCGCGAGAAGCACACGGCCGAAAGTTTTCGTGCGATCATGGGCGACGTGAAGTCGCTGGCGGCCGAGCGACTGCTGAAGCATTTCCGTTCCGCCGAGGCCGCGTCGCAGCATCGGCTCGCCGATCGGGCGCGCGCCGCCGCGTCATCCTTCGACGGAACCATGACGGCTGAATCCGCCGGCCCGGCCATCTTTTCGTCCTTCGCCGATCAACTGACGCAGTCCGTGTTCTTCGACGAATTGCCGCGCACGGTCATTGCGGGCTATGCGGCGTCCGGGCGCGACTTTCGTCACGGCCTCGATAAGGTTCTTGCGGCCAATGACGAACGCTGGTGCGACGATGTCCGCACGCCGGTGCGCGAGACGTGCGATGACATGGTGCGCGCAACGTATGATCGCGGGCTTGATGAACTCGTGCGCCTCTATGGCGAGGATGTCGCGAACTGGACCTGGGGCCGCGTCCATGCGGCGCGATCGCAGCACCGGCCGCTTGGCGCCGTTCCGACACTGGCGCGCTTTCTCGACGTGGTCTCGCCGACGGGCGGCGATTCCTACACAATCAACGCCGGCCGCCTGAACCTAGGCGACCGAAATGCGCCTTTCGCCAACCGCCATGCGGCGTCGCTGCGCGCGATCTATGATCTCTCTGACCTCGACAGATCCCGGTTCATTTTCCAGACGGGCCAGAGCGGAAACGTGCTCTCACGCCACTATCGCGACATGGCGGATCGCTGGGCGAAGGTGGAGGATCTGCCGCTCACCATGCGTCCCGACGGGCCGATGCGCGAATTGACGCTCGAGCCGGCGCGATGATGGGCGCGATTCAACGCGCTCTCCTTCTCCCCGCAAGCGGGGAGAAGGAGAGAGCGGCGCGATGACGCCAAGCCGCCGCTTCGATGTCCGCCCTCGAGATCACTGCGGCCGCGGCGGCGCCGCGCAGCGCTGGGTGATCTCGCTGATCTTCGTCTGCTCTTCCGGGGAAATTCTGTCGCGCAGCACACTGTCCCACATGCGCGCCGAGCGAAGCTCCCTGACGGCGCATCCGCAATAGGTCTCGCAGGAGACGGCGGATGCGCCGGTGGCCCTGCATCGTTGCTCGCACGCGGAGCGGAAGCCGATGCTGTCATCGATCGCCGCCGCGCCTCGCACCGACGGCGCCAGCGGCCAGAGCGCCGCCATCAACACGGGCTGGTGCAGGACATAGATCAACAGGCTCCACCGTCCGGCCAGTATGAGCGCTCGCGATAATGTGGATGCCGGCCGCCACGCGCCGAGCCGTGCGCGCCAGGCCGCCAGCGCCTCGCGTTCGAGCACAACGCGCGCCGCCGCCAGCCCGAGGAACGCGCAGCCCGCCCAGGGAAGGATCGGCACATGATCGACCGCGGGCGCGTTGGTCTCGGCGAGTCCGAGCCAGGTCCACCACAATCCGTCGAACATGGCGCTGCGCGCAATGAGAGGAAGTGCGAGCGCTATCAGCCCGGTCGCCGCAACGACCGTGACCGGCGCCTGCAGGAAGGGAATGAGCAGGACGCTGACAAGGGCGATGCAATGCAGGATGCCAAACTGCACAGGTGCGTGCGGAACGGCAAATGCCGTTCCCAACGACACCAGCATCGCCGCTCCGGCTATCAGAATGAGCCGCCGCAGGTACCGGTCGCGCCGCAGGCCGTTGTGCGACGCCAGCGCCAAGCTGACGCCGACGAGAAAGAGGAACGAGGCCGCGATCAACTCGGCGAAACGCGACCAAAGTTGATCCCGCGCGATGTCGACGGAGATGTAACGGTAAAAGGAGAGATCCCAAGCAAAATGGTAAGCGATCATCGCCGCGATCGCTGCGCCGCGCGCCGCGTCGATCAGCGGCCAGCGGGCTGAAGTTGCGTCGGCGTTCGCGTGAATCGGGGCGGGAATCGACATGGCGACATGATGGATGTCGCCGCGTGCGAAATCCAGCGCATTGCATTCACCCTCTAGACGGATTGGGCTGGCGTCGCCGCCTTTCAGTCGCTAGGTCAAGCCGTATGCTTCTGCGCCAGACGCTCCTTTACCTGCCGGCTCAACTCCTCGGCCCAATGGCGCTGTTCGTCGCCGGCGTCGTCTGGACGCATCTCATGGCGCCGGAGCCCTACGGCGCGCTGATGCTCGTCATGGCGATGCAGGAGTTCGTGTTCGCCTTCGGCCTCGCCTGGCTATCGCTCACGGTCCTGCGCTATCGCGACACCCTCGAGCGCAGCGAGAGCGCGGAGCGATTTCGGAGGGCCGAAGCCGCGCTGCTCTACGCCTCCATCATCGTCCAGACGATTGCGGTGTGGATTGTGCTGCGGCTGATCGGCCGAGCGACGCCCGAACTCGTCGGCGCCGCTTCGCTCTTCATCGTCACAAGATCGCTGCTTTCCCATTTTGCTGACCGCGTGCGCGCCGGCGGCGACATTGCGGGCTATACCCCGTCGCAAATTGCCGGGCCGGTGCTCGGCTTCGCCGCCGCTCTGCTTGCGACGCACATGTATGGTCCGACGCCCGCCATCGCGCTGGCGGGATATGCAATCATTCAGTCGGCCCTGCTGCCGATGATCTGGATTCGGTCGGGCGCCATCTTCATCCCCGGCGCGCCGACCGAGGCGCTTTTGAAGCCCTTGCGCGAGTATGGGGCGCCGTTGTTGTTGATCAGCGTCGCGACATGGGTCTGCATCAACGGCATCAGGCTGGTGGTCGATGTCATCGACGGCGCGGTGGCGCTCGGGCTGATCTCCGTCGGATGGGGACTTGGTCAGCGACTTGCGTCGACGGTGGCGATGCTGGTGACGGCGGCGGCATTTCCCCTTGCCGTGAAAGCGTTCAATGCCGGCGATCGCAGCGGCGCCATGGATCAGATCGCCCGGAACGGCGCCCTTCTGGTCGCGCTTCTGGCGCCCGCGCTCGTCGGCCTCGTCCTCGTCAACGAAAGCGTTGTGAATCTCCTGATCGGCGAAGAATTTCAAAGCGCCACCATCGCCATCCTGCCGCTTGCGGCGCTATCTGGCGTCCTGCGCTGCGTGCGCATGCATTACGCGGATCAGGCTTTCCTCCTGCACGAGCGCACGGGGTTCATGCTCGCCGGCACGGTCGCGGAGGCGGTTCTGACGATCGCGTTCGCCATCGCTGGTTCGTTCATTGGCGGCGTCTATGGCGCGGTCGCGGGAGCGACGATCGCGCACGGCCTCGTCATGATCGCGACCTTTGTACTTGCCGTCCGCATGCTCGACTTGCGCATTCTCTGGGGAGACTTCGCCCGCATCGGCGTTGCGACGACGGCGATGGCCGCTGCGGTGCTGGCCATGCCGCTGGATCATTCGGCCGCACGGCTGATCGCCACCGTGGCGGTTGGCGCGGCGGTCTACGGCGCTGCGCTTCTGGCGCTGTTTCCGGAGATGGGCTGGAAGCTGCGAAGCGCCATTCGCGCTTGAATGTTGCTGCGCTAGGCCGGCAGCACCGTCATTTCCGTCGGATCGAGCGTCAGCCAGATCGGCGCGTCAACGGCGAAGGTCTGCTTCACGCGCTTGTCGACGACGAAGAACTCGAACAGGTCCGTCGCCACCGTGTATTCCATGTGCTTGCCCAGATAGGCGGCGTGGACGATTTTTCCGGGAAGCGCGTTGAGGCGCCGATCGCTCGACAGGTGCACGGCGTCGGGCCGGACGCCGAGGCGCGCTTGTCCCGGTT